>CAMDWF010000134.1 GCA_945878795.1 Synechococcus sp. UW140 | reverse complement strand
TCACCCCTCCCGCCACCACCGGTAGCGTCGCCCGCGGCGAAGACGGCGAGGGCAGCCTGCAGGTGCATCAGGACGCGGCCATGGCCATCGAGGAGGGCGCCCTGGTGATCGCCGTCTACGGCAAGGGCGGCATCGGCAAATCCACCACTTCCTCCAATCTCTCGGCCGCCTTCTCCAAGCTGGGCAAGCGGGTGCTGCAAATCGGCTGTGATCCCAAGCACGATTCCACCTTCACCCTCACCAAGAAGATGGTGCCCACGGTGATCGACATCCTCGAAACCGTCGATTTCCACACCGAAGAACTGCGCCCCGAAGATTTTGTCTTTGAGGGTTACAACGGCGTCCAGTGCATCGAAGCCGGCGGGCCCCCGGCGGGCACCGGTTGTGGCGGCTATGTCACCGGCCAAACCGTCAAACTGCTCAAAGAGCATCACCTGCTCGAAGAAACCGATGTGGTGATCTTTGATGTGCTGGGTGATGTGGTCTGCGGTGGCTTCGCCGCACCGCTGCAACACGCCAACTACTGCCTGATCGTTACTGCCAACGATTTCGATTCGATCTTCGCGATGAATCGCATCATCGCCGCGATTCAGGCCAAAGCCAAAAACTACAAAGTCCGCCTTGGTGGCGTCATCGCCAACCGCAGCCGCGACACTGACCAAATCGATAAATTCAATGCCCGGGTCGGCATGAAAACCATGGCCCACTTCCAAGATGTGGACGCCGTGCGCCGTTCACGCCTCAAAAAATGCACCATCTTTGAGATGGAATCCAGCCCCGAAGTCGACGCCGTCCAACAGGAATACCTCAAGCTGGCCCGCACCATGCTCGAAAACGTCGAGCCCCTGGATGCCGAATCCCTCAAGGACCGCGAAATCTTCGACCTGCTCGGTTTCGACTGAATCCCGGACAAGAGCAAGATCGTGGCACCCCTGCAAGGCGCCACTTCAAGGCGCCCCAGCGCCCCTTGGCCTGGCAGGCTGGCCCCATGACCCAGAGCCGTACAGACGCCCCCAAGGGGGCCAACCCAGCCGCCAGCGCCGAGGGCGGCGGCGAATCCCTGGCCCAGGCGGTGGCCAGGCGCCGTAATTTCGCCATCATCTCCCACCCGGACGCCGGTAAGACCACCCTCACCGAAAAGCTGCTGCTCTACGGCGGGGCGATTCAGCAGGCCGGGGCGGTCAAGGCCAAGGGCGAACAGCGCAAGGTCACCTCCGATTGGATGGAAATCGAGAAGCAGCGCGGCATCTCGATCACCTCCACCGTGCTGCAGTTCGACTATGCCGGCAGCACGATCAACCTGCTCGATACCCCCGGTCACCAAGACTTCTCCGAAGACACCTATCGCACCCTCGCCGCCGCCGATAACGCGGTGATGCTCGAAGATGCCGCCAAGGGCCTCGAACCCCAGACCCGCAAGCTGTTTGAGGTCTGCCGACTGCGGCACCTACCGATCTTCACCTTCATCAACAAGATGGATCGGCCCGGTCGCGATCCCCTGGCCCTGATCGATGAAATCGAAAGCGAATTAGGGCTGGCCTGCTGGCCGGTCAACTGGCCGATCGGTGGCGGCGACCGCTTCCGCGGCGTCATCGACCGCCGCAGCCGCACCGTCATCCTGTTTCAGCGCGCCGAACGGGGCCGCCAAAGCGCCGAACGCACCCTGGCGATCGATGATCCCGAACTGGCCAACCTGGTCGAACCAGAACTACTCAGCCAGGCCATCGAAGAACTGGAACTGCTCGATGGGGCCGGCGCCGAACTCGATCTCGAGCTCGTCCATGCCGGTGATCTGAGCCCCGTCTTCTTTGGCTCCGCGATGACCAACTTCGGCGTGCGGCCCTTTCTTGATGCCTTCCTGGAGCTGGCCCAGTCCCCCATCGCCCGCCAATCCGCCGAGGGCAGCATTGATCCTTTAAGACCCGATTTCAGTGGCTTTGTTTTCAAGCTGCAGGCCAACATGGATCCCCGCCATCGCGACCGGGTCGCCTTCGTGCGGGTTTGTTCGGGCCGTTTCGAGAAGGACATGACCGTGCGCCACGCCCGCAGTGGTCGCACCCTGCGCCTCTCCAGACCCCAAAAACTGTTTGGCCAAGATCGAGAGGTGGTGGAAGATGCCTATCCGGGCGATGTGATTGGCCTCAACAACCCCGGCATGTTCGCCATTGGCGACACACTTTACAGCGGCCCCCGGGTGGAATACGAAGGCATTCCCTGCTTCAGTCCCGAAATCTTCGCCTGGCTGCGCAATCCCAACCCCTCGGCCTTCAAAAGCTTCCGCAAGGGCGTCAATGAGCTGCGGGAGGAGGGGGCCGTCCAGGTTCTCTACGACACCGATGCCAGTAAGCGGGACCCGATTCTGGCGGCCGTGGGCCAGCTGCAACTGGAGGTGGTTCTCTACCGGCTTGAGCACGAATACGGGGTCCAAGCCCGCCTCGAGCCCCTCGATTTCACCGTGGCCCGCTGGGTCAGCGGCGGCTGGGCGGCCCTGGAGGCGGTCGGCAGGGTGTTCAACTGCAAAACCGTGCGCGATCCCTGGGATCGACCGGTGCTGCTATTCCGCAACAGCTGGAACCTCAACCAGCTGCATGAAGACCACCCGGAGCTAGCCCTGGCCGCCGTGGCGCCGGTGGTGAGCGGCACCGAACCGATCGCCCTATAGGGCGGGTTCGGCCCGTCGACCGTCAAGTTGATCACCACGGCGATCCCCGGGGCGCGCCAGAATGGTTGCAACATCTCTTCATGCCTCCTCGGGCCGGTTCCATCCATGCCCAACCCTCTCTGGCTCGTTCGTCCCCGCAGTGATGGCGGCCGTGATTTCGTCAGCTTTCGGCCCTTCCAAAGCGATCCCGGCGCACCGATGATTGAAATCCGCGAGGGCAGCCACCTCCCCCCCCAGATGCCCCTGCTCAAACGCCGGCGCCGCCTGGCCATCGCCGAAGCCATGGCCTGCCGCCAATCCCTGCTGCTTGAGGCGGGATATCACCGCAGTGAACCGCTTTTCTGATCGCGATTGCCTACGCTCAGGCCATGACTAAAGGTTCCGATCCAATCCCTGAGCCCTTCAGGCCTGCGGCGGCTTCGTCCGACCCCTACCAGAAACTTGGGGTGGCCCACGATGCCAGTTTTGATGACGTGCAGCTGGCCCGTCAAAGCCGACTCGATGAGGTGAGCGACGACCCGCTGGAACGGGCGCGCATTGAGGCGGCCTACGACTCCATCCTGATGGATCGGCTCAAGGAGCGGCAGCAGGGCCGTCTCAGCAGCGCCGCCCGCACGGCCTCCCAGAAAGAGCAAACGGCGGCGGCGCCGCGCTCCGTATTGCCATCCCTGCGCTCCACCCCCTCTTTCCCCCTGCCAAAACTGGCCAGCCCAACGATTGCGGCCCTGCCCAACCTGGCCATGGCCAACGGCCAGGAGCGGCTTTTTCCCCTGGCCGCCCACGGGCTGCTGTTGGTGCTGTTGCTGGTTCTGCCCCAGGCTTCCGGGGCCATGCTGTTGTCCCTGGCCTGCCTGGCCACCGTATTCAATCTGCTGCGGCGCCAGGTCAAGTTCGGCCGGGCCATCGGCTGGACCTTCGTCCTGCTCCTGGTCGGTCTCCTGCTCGGCAACCTGGTGCTGCAGCTGGTGTTGCAGCTGGTGCCCGCCGCCATGCTGGCCACCATGCCCTTGGGCCCCATGCAACTGCTGGGCGCACCGGTGATCTTGGTGCTGCTGGCCGGGGCCCTGCTGCTGGCCTGAAAAGGCAGCCCGAGGCCAAGTTCAGGCCACGGCAAAGCCATCAATGAGCGTTTGCAGGCCGACGGCATCAAGCCGATAGACAGAATTACAAAAATGACAGGTGAGTTCGGCCTGGCCATCCTCCTTGAGCATGGCCGTCAGTTCGTCGCGGCCCAGTAATTTGAGAGCGCCGATACTGCGGTTGTAGCTGCAGGGACAACGAAAGCGCACAGGCGTGATCGCCTGCGGGTCCGCCCCCGGCTTAGCATCAAGATCGGGGAAAATGTCCTCCAGCAATGCCTCCAGGTTGGTCCCATGGCTGGCCAGGCGGGTGCTGAAATCCTCGATTTCGCGGCAACGTTCCTCCAGCAAGGCCACCAAGGCCGGTTCCCGCGCCGCCTTGGGCAACACCTGCACCAGAACTCCGCCGGCACAACTCACGCCACTGCGATCCAGCCGTTCGCCCACAAAGACCGCCGAGGGAGTCTGTTCAGAATGCAACAGATAGGAGGCGAAATCATCACCAATCCCTCCACTGACCAGCTCCACCGTGCTACTAAACGGCACCCCTTCGCCGATATCACGGACGACGTGCAGATAGCCGGTGCCGGTGGCCCGCTGAAAATCAAATTGCGGCACACCGTCGTCGCCGGCCAGCAAATCAAGTTCCAGGTCCGGTTTTCCCACGTAGCCCCGCACCGTGCCGTCGCGCCCGGCATCCACCGTCATCCCCCGCAAGGGACCATCGGACTGGATGCGCAGATTGACCCGGCCATGGGCCACCTTCATCGAACTGGCCAACAACAGGCCCGCCGTCATGGCCCGTCCCAGCAGGGCCGTCGTCAAAAAAGACAGCCCATGGCGGCGCCGGGCCTCGGCGCTGGTTTCGCTGCTGTTGACCGCCACCAGGCGGATCCCGCCCCCCGCGGCGGTGGCCCGCAGCAGTTGATCCGCCATCAGCTTGATTCGTCTGCAGTCATCGTAAGAAGCCTGGCGGGGGGCAGGGGACCGAGGCAGCCATCAACAAGCTGCCAAGCCTCGCTGATGCGACCAGCAAACAGCTCCGGTTCGTGGGTCACCACTAACAGGGCCCTCTCCCGCCCCAGCTGATCCAGCAGGCCCAGCACCTCCTCCCGCACCGTCCAATCCAGGCCGGCGGTGGGTTCATCTAGCAACAACACCCTCGGGTTGCGCAGCAGCTGCACCGCCAGGGCCAGGCGCCGTTGCTGGCCGCCACTGAGACGCTCGGGAGCCTGCTGCAGGGAAATGCCGGCAAGGCCCACCTGGGCCAGCACCTGATCGATGGCCTCGCCCCCCAGGCGCCGCTGACCCAGGCGCAATTCCTGACCCACGGTCAGGCCCAGGAAATGGCGTTCGGGAAACTGAAACACCAGGCCACAGAGCCAGCGCCGCTGCCGGGCCGCCACGGGTTCGTTGTTCCAGAGGAACCGGCCGCCATCGGCTTCAGCCATGCCACTGATCAGCTCCAGCAGGGTGGTTTTGCCACTGCCGCTGAGGCCCGCCACCAGCACCGGTGTGCCCACGGCCAGCTTCAAATTCGCCTGCCGCAGCACCGGCTGGGGCAGGGTGGCGGGGTGGTAATGGACGGCCTGCAACTCAAGCATGGCCCCAGCATGCCTGGCTGGCGATCGTGTTGGATGGGGAGACCTAGGGCCTGCACCTTGACCATGGAGGTTCGCTTTCGCGAAGTCGATCCGTTCAATTGCTGGATCTGGCTGCGCTTTGCCGATCCCCCGGGCCAGGCGGAGAGAAGTTATGTCGAAACCGTTTTCGATAGCTGGTTTTTTCTGGGCAAACTGGGGGCCTTTAATGCCGAAACCCTGCAGGCCCATGAAGCGGGCGCCGATCTGAGTTGGTTGGCCTGGGAAGAAGAAGGCTCCAGCCGCGCCCTGCCGGCCTTGATGCACAACATGGCCGTGATGGAATATTTAGAAACCTGGGGTCGTTGCTGGCTAGACCTGGGCACCAGCGATGCCCTGGCCCTCGATGTCTTGATCAACGCCTTGGGCCAACTCAACAATGATGTGGTTGAAATCGAGGAGCTGCTGATCGGCGGCATCAACGAGGACTGGCCGATCGAAGACGATCCGGACAGCCCTTTTGCTACCGACGACGACGAAGATGAAGATGACACCGATTCTGAGACAGACAACGTCGACACCTACAACGAAAACGACAACTACAAAGGCAACAATATAGACGACGACAAAGACGACTACAAAGCCAACTACAACGATTGATCCCACCAGTCGATGGCCCGGGAACTGCGTCGCCTTCTGATCCCACCCTCCCGGTGGCCCCTGCTGGGCGACCCCGGCCTGCTGCCCCTTGAGCCCGCCGAAAGCCATTACCTGGCCAGGGTTTTGCGCTTTCGTCAGGGGGATCGGCTGGCGGTGGTTGATGGCTGCGGCCGGCTCTGGAGCGCGGTGCTCGAATCGGGGGAACAATTGCGGCTGGAGCAGCCGCCGGATGCTCCCCTGGAGAGGGCGATGCCGGCGAGCCCGGCCCTCACCCTGGCCTTGGCCGTTCCTCGCCGGGATGCCGAATTGGTCTGGCGCATGGCGGCCGAACTGGGCGCCACCCGGCTGCAACCCCTGATCGCGGCCCGGGGGGTGGTGCGCGAACCGCTGCCCCTGGAGCGCTGGACCACGATCATCCGCGAAGCCACCGAGCAATGCGAGCGCCTCTGGCTGCCAGAGCTGGCAGC
>CAMDWF010000133.1 GCA_945878795.1 Synechococcus sp. UW140 | reverse complement strand
GAAATCCCATTTGTGGAAGGGGAAGTGTATTGGAACTCGCAATTTAACACTTGGGTGGACAATGGGATGCGCTATTTCACGGGCAATGGTGTTCCCAATCACCCAACTGGCCTGTTTCCGATATCCTCCGACCAGCCAGCCTATCAGTGGTATGCGGAGCTACCAGATCCTGCTGGAGAATATCCAAATGCGTCCTACCTCCCGATAGAAGTATATGATCTTTACATGGCTGTACCCGCAAACCCTGTTTATTCTAATACACCTACAGCTATTGGTGAGCTGACATTCGCTATAGCCACCCAGACTGGCGCCACGTTTCACGTCAACCTTGCCTTAACGAATGATCCAAATCCATATGTTGATCCGATTGCAGGCTTGCCTATGGATCTATGCTGGGGCCATCCTGTCCACATGCAATACCATTATCATGGCTACTCCTGGAAGTGCTTTCCCGACCAGGGTGATGCAAATGAGCATTCCCCCCTATTCGGCATTGCACTTGACGGTTTTGGCGTCTACGGTCCCCGCGGAGAGGGTGGTGTGTTGCTGACCAACAATGACCTGGACGAGTGTCATGGACATTCTGGCAATATCGATTGGGACGGTATGCTCACTGATATGTACCATTATCATCTTAACAATGAATTTCCCTATGGGCCCGGCTGCTTCCGGGGTACAGAAATAGGTGTCTTTTCTAGCCAAGGGGACCCGACCCCTCCACCATCGACTTTGGCCGTACCTGGACCAGTTCCTCTCCTGGGCGCCCTGGCCGCACTTAGCTACAGCCGCCGCCTGCGCAAACGGTGTCGCCCCCAAGCGACCCGCATCGAGTTGTCCTGATTCGAGCTCACACCCCCCCGCCTCGTTGCTGCCCCACTCATCTGTTGATTCCAGGTCCCATCCTCAAGCTAAAGAGGCCGGGCCCCGCTTCCGAAAAACCAGGATGCGGTTATTGGCAGGCATCGCCCCATCGGCCAGCGCCTCGAGGCCAAAGTTGAGGGCCTGATCCGTAACCACCTGGGCATCGCGCACTCCCATGCGCGGATCGAGGCTGCGCAGGTGGGCATCGAAGGCGGCATTGCTGGCTGCCGTGGGCACACCACCGCCAAGGAAGGGTCCGTAGAGCAGCAGCAGGCCGCCGGGCGCAAGCAGCCGCGCCGCGCCGGCCAGCAGGCGGGGCACCGACGCCGCCGCCATGATGTGGGTGGTGTTGGCGCTGAATACCGCCTCGTAGGGCCCCTGCGGCCACTGATCGGGGCGGTCCACATCCAGCTCGATCGGATCGGCCAGCCGGGCTCCGGGGGCCAGGTCCCTGGGGCCCTCCAGGCTGATCCGTTGCCTGAGCTCGCCCAGGTACTCGGCCCGGTCGCTGGGCTGCCACTGCAGGCCGGCCAGATGGCGGGCGAAATGGACGGCATGCTGGCCGCTGCCGGAGCCCAACTCCAGCACCCGCGCCCGCGGCGGCAGCCAGTCGCGCAGCTTCAGCAAAATCGGCTCCTTGTTGCGTTCGCAGGCCTCGGAGAAACGCACTGGCAGCGACGGTACAGCTGGCACCATCCTGGTCGGCCCCAGCACCAGGGGCTCCCTCAGCAGCGGGCTGGGGCAGAGACCCATGCCAGCAGCAGCAGGGGAGCAAAACGGAGGAGGTGGGATTCGAACCCACGGTGCCTTTCGGCACGCCGGTTTTCAAGACCGGAGCCATCAACCACTCGACCACCCCTCCAGGGCTGCAGCCGATCCACGAACGCCTGCCTTTCCATGATGCCATGACCCTGCGGTGATCCCGGATTGGCAACCCAGCCCTGCGCTGGTTCAGGCCTGGCGCAGGGCGGGCGGCGGCAGCAGCTTGTCGGGGATGCCGCGGCAGCCGCCGGGCAGGGTGCGGCGGGAGCGGGGGCCGCTCCAGGAGGCGAGGTATTGGTGGCTTTGGGCATCGAGGCCCCGCACGGCGGCCAGGTTGAGATTTTCGACCACGGCGCCGCTGCCGGCACCACTGCGCAGGTCGACGGGGCCGCTGGAGGCGCTGGGGGAGGCGGTTTGGGCCCGGCCGAAGAAAAACCGGGTGCCCTCCAGCCGGGCCCCTTCCAGGCTGGCGCCAGCCAGGTTGGTGCGGGCCAGGTTGGCGTCGCTGAGGTCGGCCAGGTGGAAATCACAGCCGCGCAGGTCGGCGCCGTTGAAATCAATGCCGCGCAGGTCCGTGCCGCTCAGGTCGGCCCCCTTGAGCATGTCCTTGAGGCGGATCACCGGAATGCCACTGAGCCGGTCTTCCTCGTAGTTGCCCTGGCCATCAAGAATCGCCCGACCCAGTCGGTTGTCACGGCGCAGGGGGGTCAGCAGGCGAGCATTGGAAAGGAAGCGCAGGATGCGGGCCTTGCCTTCGCGGTCGATGCTGCTGATCACCGCCGCCAATCGCCCTTCGGCCAGCATGCGCTCCAGGGGCCAGTCCTCCAGCATTCCCTCTTCATCGCTGATCAATTCCGAGAGGCCGTGGATGAAGCTGTCGATCGTCTGGGCCTGGGTGATGCGGTTCTGTTGGGTGGTGAGCCGTTGATCCACCATCACCTGTCGCCAGGCAATCAACAGGGCCACCAGGGCCACCAGGATCTGGCCGAAGGCGCCCACCACCCCCTCGCCGAGGGCACCGACGGCCTCCCAATTGCGCGTACGAAACAGGTTTAAAAACGGATCGAGCCAGCCCAGGCTCAACGGAATCGTCACCGCCGCTATCACTAATGCCAGCACCGCCAAGGCCAGGGCGGTGGGCCCATCATCGAGGCGGCCGCTCAATTGACGCCACAGCGGTGGCAGCAGCTGGACCAGGGCCAGGGCCACCAGCACCAGGGAGGCCACCAGGGTCAGGGGTGCATAACCGCCCACCAGGGCCACCAGGGTGACCAGCAGGGCCAGCAGCAGTTGCAGCGAGCTGGAGCGCTGCAGCCGCAACCAGGCATTGCTGGCCCGAAACAGGGGCACCTCCTCGTTGCGGCTGGCTTGGCCGGCGGCCGATCGCTGCAGCTGCACCGGTTCGCCCGGCAGGGGCTCTTGGGCTGGCAATGCGGAAAACAGTTCGTCTTCGAATTGCGTCATCTCAGGTGGCGGCGCCCAGCACGGCGGGCTGGAAATAGAAGCCTGCCGCCAGAATGACGTAAGCCGCCAACAGCAACACCCCTTCGAGCCAATCGGAGCGGCCATCCAGGCTGACCAAGTTGCTCACCACCACGGCGGTGACGATGGCGACAAGTTCATAGAGCTCGAAATGCAGGTCGATCGGATGACCCAGCAGGGGGCCGATCAGCACCAGCAGGGGCACCACCAGCAGGGCCACCAGCAGGGTGGAGCCGAGGGCCACCGATACCGCCAGGTCCATCTTGTCCTTGCGGGCCATGGACACGGCGGTCAGGTATTCGGCCACGCCCCCCAGCAATGGCAACAGCACCACACCGGTGAACAGGGGGCTGAGTCCGACGCTCTCAGTTACCCCCTCAACCACCCCGACGAACATTTCCGATTCGTAGGCGACGCCGGCGGTCGCCAGGACCAGCACCAGCAACCAGGGCAGTAACTTCGGCCGCTCGCCATGGGGGAGGCCCTGGTCCTCCAGATCCGCTTCCGCCACTTCATAGAGCCCCCGGTGGGTGCGCAGCGAAAACAACAGGGTGAGGACGTAAACGAGCAACAGCACCCAGGCCACAAACAGCGAGAACGATTCACTGCCGACGACACCGCTCTCGCCCTGGCCCATCTGGGTAAGGCTGGGGATGACGATGGCCAGCACCGCCAGGGTCATGGCGGTGCCGTTGACGCGAGCCAACACCGGCTGGAAGCTTTGTTCACGGCGGCCGATGCCTCCCACCAGCATCGAGAGGCCCAGGGCCAGCAGCAGATTGGCCGCAATGGTGCCGGTGATGCTGGCCTTGACGATGTCCACCAGGCCAGCCCGCAGGGCTGTCAAGGCGATGATCAATTCGGTGGCGTTGCCGAACAGGGCATTGAGCAGGGCCCCGATCGAGGGTCCAAGGGCGACGGCCAGCTCTTCGGTGGCGGTACTGAGCCAGATCGCCAGGGGAATGATGGCCAGGATCGAAGTGACAAAGACGGCGCCATCGCCCCAGTGCAGGGTTTCGGCGGCGATGGAAAGGGGCACGAAGGCCAGCATCCCAAGGGCAATGGTGGTGCGGAGCGTCATGGAGACCTAAACGTGCACCCATTGTGAGGGGAAGGGCGGCCAAAGCCACTGATTTTCAATAGCAATAGCGCCGTGTTCGCTCGTGCACTCTGCTTACGATGTTGGATTTCTGACGAACCTGGTCGTGAAGTCCAAACTGATACGATCAAAACCTGTATTCCTGATTCAGAAAAATGTCAAAGATGTAACATAATGCAAATTTTTTAATAAGGAATAGCTCCTTTGATTTCTTGCTTTCTAGGTTTTGAATATATCGGGCCCCGCCTAGCCAATTCAGTTGGCGAGGCCCCAAGCGCATGGCCCTCAGGGGCAGTCGATCAAGGCGGAAGAAGGATGCCCGCCGACCATTGGAAGCAAAAGCTGCTGCATGGACCGTATTGTTGTCAGCGGACTTTGTTGCAAGGTGGCCGGGGCTGCTACCGCCACACTGGTCAGCAGCAAGGTGATCCAGGCTGTGATCACCGCTTCCCGCACCATCCGGGCCCGCCGCCGCAGCCGGTCGGTTTGGGGTTTGGAGCACTGATGGGTCGGGGGCAGTACCCGCCCCGCTGGAACCCCCAAGGCAAAACCCACCCTGCCGGGCCTGCTGCGGGGCCGATGCAAGGTCTTTGCTGGGCTTGGTAGCAGCGGGATCATGGCGGTGCCTTGAGCAGGGTGACACTGTTATCGCATGAATCAGGCCTGAAGTCGCCAGATTTGAACCTTTTGCCTGCCCTGGGACGCCTCAGCTTCAAATTCAGGACCAATCGCTGCAAAGGCGGCTGAATTGCACTGGCATCCCCATTGCGGCCCAACGGCAAGCCAGAAATGTTTGCCTAAAAGTACAGACTGGGCGGCAGCATTACGGCCCGGCGGAGGCAGCACCCTGCAATCACCCACCGTTCTGACAACGCTTTTAATCCTGCTGGTGGGGCTGGCCCTGGCCCGGCTCAGTGCCGGCACCATGGCCCGCTGGGCGGTGCCGGCGATCGTGGTGGAGCTGGTGATTGGCTTTGTGCTGGGCAACAGCCTGCTGCCCTTCGCTGCGATCAAACCGCTGAGCGGCCTGACGGAACTGGGGGTGTTGACCCTGTTCTTCCAGGTGGGTCTGGAGGTGCGCGGCGATCTGCTGGCCTCCCGGCGCGGCACGATTGTGCGGCTGGTGGCCCTGAGCTGCCTGGCGCCGCTGCTGGGCTACTGGCCGCTGACACTGGGCTTCGGCATGGCCCCGGCGACGGCGCTGCTTTGTCTGACCTGCGTGGCCGCCACCGGCACTGGCGTCACCCTGCGGCTCCTGGCCCAACGGGGCGCCCTGCACACCCCTTCGGGCCGGTTGCTGGTGGGGGTCTCCGTGCTCGACGACCTGCCCGCCATCGGCCTGCTGAGCCTCTCGGTGGCCTTGGGGGGCAGCAACTGGAACGGTGGCCCGGGATGGCCTGGCATGGTCCTGGGTCTGGGGGCTGCCGCGGCGAGTGTGGTGCTGGCGGACCTCTGGCACCAACGCGGGGGCGCCCCCCCCAGCAGCCCCCTGACGGTGCTGACCCTGATGATCGGATCCGCCTGGGTTGGGGAAGCCAGCGGCCTCACTTCCCTGCTGGGGGCGCTGTGGGGCGGCGTGCTGTTCAATCGCCTCAACCCCGAACCGCAGCGGCTGGAGGGGCTGCTGACGCTGCTCTCGGAAGTGTTCCTGCCCCTTTATTTCATCAGCGTCGGCATGCGCATCCAGGCGGGCAGCTTGTTGCAGAGCCAGGCCTGGGTGCTAGCTCTTTTCCTGCTGCTGCTGGCGGTGGTTTCAAAGCTGCTCTGCGGCCTTGGCATTAACGCCAACGACCGGCGCAACGGCATCGACCGCTGGCTGGTGATCTACGGGCTGATGCCCCGCGGTCTGCCGGGGTTGGTGTTCGCCAGCACCGCCCTGGCGGCTGGGGTGATCAATGCCGTGCAGTTTTCAGCCCTGGTGCTGATGGTGAGTTTCACCACGGTGGTGGGGCTGATCTTGTTGGAACGGCGGCTGCAGGGGCAACCAAAAACAATCGGCGCAACTGCCGGGGGTTGAGCGCTTCAGGGGCAGGGATTCTCTGGCCAGGACGATTGGCTGCGGCAGCGGTTTCTGCGATTGGTAGGGCCCAAAGGGTGTCCGTATGGGTGCCCACGCCGATTACCCCATCAGGCCTCCATGCCCCGGCAGTGGGTGGGGACGAACGCAGGCCTTGAACATGTGCAAATTTTACGATTATTTAATTGTTGCAAAAACCCCGCATCCATGGCGAAGCTTCATTGTAGGAACATCTCAGTTGCACCCAAGAGCCATGCCT
>CAMDWF010000132.1 GCA_945878795.1 Synechococcus sp. UW140 | reverse complement strand
GCCTCATCCATGCGGATGATGCGGCGCGCGTCAACGCCTACCTCATCACGCCAGATGGCAGCGGCCTCGTCATCTTCGCGGAAGACGCTGACGACAAGATTGTTGGGGTTGAGGCCGAATACCTGGGTGCTGAGTTCCCAGGCCCAGGCAATCGCCTGAGCTTTAAAATAGTCGCCAAACGAAAAGTTGCCCAACATCTCGAAGTAGGTGTGGTGCCGCGCCGTGCGACCCACGTTCTCGATGTCATTGGTGCGGATGCATTTCTGGCTGCTGGTCGCCCGGGCCGCCGGCCGCTGTTGCTGCCCCAGAAACACCGGTTTGAAGGGCAACATGCCGGCGATGGTCAGCAGCACCGTGGGGTCCTCCGGCACCAGGGAGGCGCTGGCGATGCGCCGGTGCTCCCGGGCTTCGTAGAAGCGCAGGAAGGCCTCGCGGATCTCGGCACCGGAGCGGGGGCGGGGGCCGGAGGTGGAGGCGGCGGTCATGGCGGCGGCAGGGGTCCGGGCGTAAGGCCCATGTTCCCACCGGGGGCGGCACCGCCAGGGACCCTCGCCATCGCACCCCGAGAAGGATCAAATCCATTCAGGTGTCATTTCACCCCACCGGCGGGCTGGTTCCAGGGAGGATGGGGACCCACCATCCGCTAATCACAGATGGATCTGCTGCATCGCATTGGGGTTGCCCTGCTGGCAACCGTCGCCCTCGTGGCCGTGGCCGAGATCTGCCGACGGCGGCGCCTGGTCCTCCCCCCCGCCCGTCTTGTGCTGGTCGCCCTGGCCAGCTGGGTGGTGATCGGCGCCGAGACGCGAGCGCTGGTGGAACCCATGGCCCATCGCTGGCTGGATCTGGCGGTGCTGCTGCTGCTGTGCCTCACCGCCGTGCGGCTGGCGCTCTGGGTGGGCCTGGAGATCCCAAGCAGTCTGGGCTGGTGGCGACGGCCCCCGAAGCTGCTGCTGCAGCTGTTGATGGCGGGCTTTGGCGGCCTGATTGCCGTGGTGCTGGTGCGCCAGATCCTGAAGATCGAGCTGCTCGGGCTGCTCACCACCTCTGCCGTGCTCACCGCCGTGGTCGGTTTTGCCTCCCAGGGGCTGCTGAGGGACCTGATCGCCGGGGTGGAGCTGCAACTGGGGACCCACTTTGCGATCGGCGATCTGGTGGATCTGGACGGCAACCAGGGCTTGGTGGAAAGTGTGAGCTGGCGGGACACCACCCTGCGCACATTCGCGGGCACAAGGCTGTTGATCCCGAACAGCAAGGTCACCGATGAGGTGGTCGTAAACCATGCGGCCTATGGCTACAAGAACAACTGCATTCAGGTCGGTTTCGAATATTCAATTCCGCCCGGTCAGGTGCGGGCCATGCTGCTGACGCTGCTGGACAATCACCCGCTTGTTCTCAGTGATCCCGAGCCGGTCGTGCAGCTCAAGGAGTTTGGTGACAGCGCCATCATCTACGAACTGCAGATGTGGCACCCCATGGGAGTTGATCCGTGGCCTGTCGCCCTTCGCAGTGAACTGCTCGAGCAGATTTGGTATCTTGCTCAACGTAACGGCTGGACAATTCCGTGGCCGATACGTGATTTGCGGATCGCCCCGCCGCCTGCGGACCCGGAGCTGGAGCGCAAGGCGTTCCAGGCCACGGCGCTGGCCTGGCTCAGCCGCAACCCGATATTCAATGTGCTCACCGCCGAGCAACAGGGCCAACTGATCGCCTCAAGCAGCCGGGTCCGCTTCGGTGCCGGTGAATCGATCGTGCGCGAGGGGGATGGGGGTAACTCCCTGTTCCTGTTGGTTGAAGGAAGGGTTGTCATCGTCAAGCAACGCGGGGATGGCACGGAAGTGTCGGTGCTCGAGCTGGATGCGGGCGAGGTGTTCGGGGAGATGACCCTCTTCCTCGACGCTCCCCGCAGCGCCACGGTGCGGGCCCTGCAGGAATGTGACCTGCTGCAGGTGGACCGGGACTGCATGAGCAAGCTGATCGCCAGCAATCCCAGCCTGCTGGACAAGCTGGCGGAGCAGGTGGGACAGCGACTTGATGGGCTCAAGGCGATCGGCACCGGCAGCCAGAGGGAATCGCGGCCCGATCTGCTGGCGACGATGCGGCTGCTGCTGATGAACCTGCGCAACTGATCCGACCCGAATCCCGGGGGCGAGGCATCATGATCAGCGCCAGAACGTGCCGCCGCCCTGCCCCCCGATCCGCTGCTGCGGCTTTAGGTGCCGGGGCTGCCCCTGCTTCGCCCTTGAATACCCCTGATTTGTGTGCGAAGCAGAACCCCTGGAACCCATTAACCGATGATGGTGCGCGAATCCAGTCCCGCTGGGTTCGCATCCACCGGATTCCGGCGCCCCCGCGGCCATGAGCCTGCTGCACGCCACTTGGCTGTTTCCCCCTGAGGGGGCTGGCGGTCGCCTGTTGCTATGGGCCGACACCTGGCGGGTGGCGGCCCCGGCCCAGCCCAAGTCGGGCGAGATTCCCGAGCACCCCCTCAGCCTCAATTGGGATGACCTGGCCACCTGGCTGGAGGACAACGGCCTCTGGTCGGAAGCGGTCAGGCCCGCCAATGCCACCCTCACCCTGCCGAGCCGCAGCCAGGCGGCCCGCGGCCGGCGCAAAAGCGAGGCGGACTGGAGTGGCCTGCCGCTGCAGGCGGGCGAACCGATCCCCAAGGAGGTGCAGTGGTGGCCGTGGCGGGTGGAAGGACTGGCCTTGGAGCCGGGAGCGGCCGGCGAATGGCTCAGCGCCCTGCCCCTGTCTGGCGTCCATCCGGGCCTGTCCGATGATCTGCGCTGGTGGAGTCACCTGCAGCGCTGGGCCTTGAGCCTGATTGCCCGCGGCCGCTGGCTGCCCCAGGTGGAGGAGGGCCGGGCCCGCTGGCTGCCGTTGCTGAACCGGGAGGGCGACCGGCGGCGGCTGGAGGAGCTGGCGGCGGGCTTACCCCAGGTGGCCACCTCGGCGATTGTGCATGAGGCCTTGGCCTGTCGCCGCCCCGGCAGCGGCCGGCTGCGGGTGGCGAGCCTGCTGGAGGCCCTGCTCGATGGCCAGCTGCGGGCCGGATTCCAGAAAGATGCCCAGGGCCTGGACCCGCTGCTGAGCGCGTGGCAGCAAGCCCTGGGCCGCGGCGATGGCCAGCTCAAGCTGGATGCTGAAGACAACGAGCGGCTCCAGATCGCCACCCACCACTGGCTTGAGGCGGTGGCGGGGCGGCTGGCACCGGCCCGGGCCTGCCTGGAGCTGGATGCGCCGCCGGAGGGGGAGGATCTCTGGCATTTGCGTTTCAGCCTCCAGGCCGAAGCCGAACCCAGCCTGCGGCTGCCGGCGGCGGCGGTTTGGTCGGCCGGCGCCGCCGTGCTGCAGCTCGGTGAGGTGGAGGTGCCCCAGCCGGGCGAGTTGCTGCTGGAGGGCCTGGGCCGGGCGCTGACGGTGTTTGAGCCGATCACGCGGGGGCTGGATGGGGCGGCGCCGGAGGGCATGCAGCTGACCCCTGCTGAGGCCTTTGTGTTGGTGCGCACCGCCGCCAGCCAATTGCGGGATGTGGGGGTGGGGGTGGTACTGCCCGATTCCCTGTCGGGGGGCTTGGCCAGCCGCCTGGGGCTGTCGATCGTGGCCGAGCTGCCCAAGCGTTCCAAGGGCTTCACATTGGGCGAAACCTTGGAATGGCAATGGGAGTTGATGATCGGTGGTGTCACCCTCAGCCTCAAAGATCTGGAGCGGCTGTCGGCCAAGCGCAGCCCGCTGGTGCTGCACAAGGGCGCCTGGATCGAGTTGCGGCCGGGGGATTTGCGCAATGCCGAGCGCTTCTGCGCCGCCGATCCACCGCTGACCCTGGATGAGGCCCTGCGGCTGACCGCCAGCGAGGGCGACACCTTGATGCGGCTGCCGGTGCATCAATTCACGCCCAAGCCCCGCCTGCAGGCGGTGCTGGAGCAATACCACCAGCAGAAGGCCCCCGATCCGCTGCCGGCCCCCGAGGGCTTTGCCGGCCAGTTGCGGCCCTATCAGGAGCGGGGCTTGGGCTGGCTGGCCTTTTTGCATCGCTTCGACCAGGGGGCCTGCCTGGCCGATGACATGGGGTTGGGCAAGACGATCCAGCTGCTGGCCTTTTTGCAGCACCTCAAAGCCGAGGAAGAGCTGAAGCGGCCGGTGCTGCTGGTCGCCCCCACCTCGGTGCTGACCAATTGGAAGCGGGAAGCCGCTGGTTTTACGCCGGAGCTGGAGGTGCGCGAGCACTACGGGCCGCGGCGGGCCAGCAATGAGGCGGCGCTGAAAACGGCGCTCAAGGGGGTGGATCTGGTGCTGACCACCTATGGGCTGCTGCAACGGGATAGCGAGTTGCTGGAGTCGCTGGATTGGCAGGGGGTGGTGCTGGATGAGGCCCAGGCGATCAAGAATCCCGCCGCCAAACAATCCCAGGCCGCCCGGGATTTGGGCCGGCCCGGCAAGCAGGGACGCTTCCGTATTGCCCTCACCGGCACCCCGGTCGAAAACCGGGTCAGTGAGCTGTGGGCGCTGATGGATTTCCTCAATCCCAATGTATTGGGGGAGGAGGCCTTCTTCCGCCAGCGCTATCGCTTGCCGATTGAAAGCTACGGCGACATGAGCTCGCTGCGCGATTTAAAGGCCCGGGTGGGTCCGTTTATCTTGAGGCGCCTCAAAACCGACAAGGCGATCATTAGCGATCTACCCGAGAAGGTGGAATTGCGCGAATGGGTGGGCTTGGCCCCCGAGCAGGTGCAGCTCTATCGCCGCACGGTGGACGAAAGCCTGGATGCGATCGCCAGGGCGCCGTTGGGTCAACGCCACGGCCGGGTGCTGGCGTTGTTGACACGGCTCAAACAAATCTGCAACCATCCCGCCCTGGCGCTCAAGGAAGCACCGAGCAGTGTCGATGGCGGCTTTGCGGCCCGCAGCGCCAAGGTGCAGCGGCTGGAGGAAATCCTGGAGGAGGTGATGGCGGCGGGCGATCGGGCCCTGCTGTTCACCCAATTCGCCGAATGGGGCCAGCTGCTCAAGGTGTATCTGGAGCGTCGCTGGCGCCAGGAGGTGCCGTTTTTGTATGGCAGCACCAGCAAGAGCGAACGCCAGGCGATGGTCGATCGCTTCCAGGATGATCCCCGCGGCCCCCAGCTGTTTTTGCTGTCGCTGAAGGCCGGTGGGGTGGGCCTCAACCTCACCCGGGCCAGCCATGTGTTCCACATCGACCGCTGGTGGAATCCGGCCGTCGAAAACCAGGCGACCGACCGGGCCTACCGCATCGGCCAGCAGAAGCGGGTGATGGTGCACAAGTTCATCACCAGCGGCTCCGTCGAAGAAAAAATCGACATCATGATCCGCGAAAAATCAGTGCTGGCCGAAGAGATTGTGGGCTCGGGCGAAGAATGGCTGGGCGGCTTTGATGTCAAGCAACTGCGGGATTTGGTTACTTTGGATGAGGGGGGGTAGGTGGGATTGTGCCATGCACTATGTTTTATCCGATATTAATCGACAGTCGTCTGACAATGTATTATACACAAGTCCTTCGTTGTCATCGGTGTGGAGGCGCTCTTGATAGAGAGACTCAGTGCAAGCCTAGAGAGGCCAGCAGAATCTGCAGAACGTTGTAAGGAAGGGGCGACGTGCGTCAGCGCGGCGTCCCGCTTGACTGCGGGGATAGGTTGCCCTTGGGCAGTGTTTTGATGAGCCAACTGATCAACCTGGCTTCTTTTGATCTTAGAAAGTGGTCAAGTCTTTCAGTAAGCATCTGCCTATGCTCTTGAACTAGTACAATTTGTCGCATTAGCTGCTCATATGATTTCTTTGGGTCTAGTGACTTGTATTCCTTATCACGCGACAACGATATATTTGCAGCCACAGTTAGTTGAGCTAAAGCGCAATGACGGCTAACGTCGGCTGGTGTTAGAAATGATCTTGTCTGGATGCCCTCACGAGGATCAGAAGAGTACTCGATAAGCATGTACTCGGTGGCAGAGATAACTATGTGAAAACCATGGGCTTGATTATCATTGAACTTGTAGTTGTCTGTAAAATAAATTTCAAACCTCCGAGGTTGTCTCATTAGATCACCCATTGACACCATGCCATTCTCGTCTTGAGCGATCTTGAAACTCACAATGCCGATTTGTTTCTGAGCCTTTTTGATTAAGCGCTGAAAGAGCGCGACTATATATCTTCTGGTCATTGCATAACATGGCCTAACGCTGGCCATCACCTGGCCGAAGCAGCTCTTGGGCGAGCCGAAACCATTGCGCCGGGTCGGGTGCAGATGATGTTAGGCCCCCTTGGCATCGCCAGTGGAATGAGCCTCGACATAGTCCTTAAGCACAGAATCCATACGGGCTTGCCAGCCAGCTCCGGAGGCCTTGAAATAGTTGATAACTTCAGGACTATATCGGATTGAAACCAGCTGCTTTTTATTTGCCAACTTTGGACGTCCGCGAATCACGCGAATGGCCACCATCGAGCTCATCTGCTCGTCTGTAAGCGGAAGGGCATCAGG
>CAMDWF010000131.1 GCA_945878795.1 Synechococcus sp. UW140 | reverse complement strand
ATCCAGGCTTTTGAGCCAAAGCTTGTTGATGGTCGCGCAATTCAGCTGCATCCACTGGTTTGCCCAGCCTTCAACGCCGACTTTGATGGTGACCAGATGGCAGTCCATGTACCCCTGGCGATTGAGGCCCAGACCGAGGCTCGCATGTTGATGCTGGCCAGCAACAACATCCTCTCACCTGCAACCGGCGAACCAATTATTACCCCTTCCCAAGATATGGTGCTTGGCGCCTATTACTTGACGGCTGTGGATAGGGCGCGACTACGTCCTGAATTTGGAGATCGTTCGAAAACCTTCGCTGATCTCAGCGATGTGATTGCAGCTTTTGAGGAGAAGCATCTCCATCTACATGATTGGGTTTGGGTGCGTTTCAACGGTCAAGTCGATGATGATGATGAGGCCGAAACTCCACTTAAGGAAGAAACTCTCAGTGATGGCACCCGGATTGAACAATGGCGCCAACGTCGAGATCGTTTCGACGATGAAGGTGCGTTGATCAGCCGTTACCTTCTCACCACCGTGGGCAGGGTTGTTATCAACCAGACCATCCTTGGCGCTGTGGCTGCCAACTGACATCCCCGGTTTTCCCCTCTCTCTCCGTTTGCTTCGCTTCCCTTCCTCTGCGCGCCGCCATGACCGCCACCCCCGCCAAGAAAACGAGCAAGAAGTCAGCCAAAGCTGCCAAAACGGCTCAACTCATTGCGGCCAGCCGCCCGACTCCCAGCCAGGCGCCGCCGTTTCGCAACCGGATCATTGATAAGAAGGCCCTGCGCAATCTCGTGGCTTGGGCTTACAAGCACCACGGCACGGCGGCAACGGCGGCGATGGCTGACGAACTCAAGGATCTTGGCTTCCATTACGCCACCCAAGCGGCGGTTTCTATTTCTGTCGATGACTTGCGCATTCCAGGAGACAAGGCGGCTCTCCTTGCTGAAGCGGAACAACAAATAACAGAGACCGAAGAGCGTTATCGGCTTGGTGAAATTACCGAGGTGGAACGTCATACCAAGGTGATCGACACCTGGACCGAGACGAATGAACGTCTCGTGGCCGCTGTGCGTCGCAACTTCAATGACAACGATCCCCTTAATTCTGTCTGGATGATGGCCAACTCCGGTGCCCGCGGCAAGATGTCGCAGGTGCGTCAGTTGGTGGGCATGCGGGGTCTTATGGCTAACCCCCAGGGGGAAATCATCGATTTGCCGATTCGTACAAATTTCCGCGAGGGTTTAACGGTTACTGAATATGTCATTTCTTCCTATGGGGCCCGTAAAGGTCTCGTCGACACTGCCCTCCGCACTGCGGACTCTGGTTATCTCACCCGTCGTCTGGTAGATGTCGCCCAGGACGTCATCGTGCGTGAGGAGGATTGTGGCACCATCCGCGGCATCCTGATTGAGGCGGACGAGAAAGGACGTTTTGTCAGCAAGCTGGTTGGCCGTCTCGCCGCCGAACCAGTCGTCGCTGCTGATGGCACCGTGATGGTCGAACGGGATGGCCAGATGGACCCTCCTATGAGCCGTGCCATAGAGGCCGCTGGCATCACCACCGTGATGGTCCGCTCGCCGTTGACCTGTGAGGCTTCCCGTTCGGTTTGCCGCAAGTGCTATGGCTGGGCCCTTGCCCACAACCAGTTGGTTGATCTGGGCGAGGCCGTGGGCATCATTGCCGCCCAGTCCATTGGCGAGCCGGGCACCCAGCTCACCATGCGCACTTTCCACACCGGTGGTGTTTCCACAGCCGAGACCGGTGTGGTGCGCTCTCTGGTGGAAGGCGAAGTCGAATTCGATGGCCGGGCCCGTGTCCGCCCCCACCGCACCCCCCATGGAGTGGAGGCCCAGTTGGCCGAAACGGACTTCGGCCTCAGCGTCAAGCCAAGCGGCAAGGGGAAGCTGCAGAAATTGGACATCACATCAGGTTCGATTTTGTTCGTTGCCGATGGTCAGAACGTTCCATCGGATACGATTCTTGCTCAGATTTCCTCTGGTGCCGCTGTTAAGAAGAGCGTTGAAAAAGCCACTAAAGATGTGATTTGTGATCTGGCTGGTCAGGTGCGTTTCGAGGAGGTCATTCAACCTCGGGAGGTTACCGATCGTCAAGGCAACATCACCCATAAAGCCCAGCGTCTGGGTCGGCTTTGGGTCTTCAGTGGGGACGTTTATAATCTTCCACCCAACGCCCAACCTGTGGTTGAGGGCAATAAGCCGGTTTACACAGGTGATGTGCTGGCGGAAAGCCGCCTTGTCAGTGAATATGGCGGTGCCGTGCGCCTTCGTGAGTCTGCTGGTGATTCTCGTGAGGTGCAGATTGTCACGGCAAGTGTCATCCTTAAAGACTGCAAACTGCTGGGGGAATCAACCCACTCCGGTGAGATCTGGCATCTAGAGGATAAGGATAATTCACGTTATCTGTTGAAAACAGCTCCTGGCAGTAAAATCGGTGCCGGAGAAGTAATTGCAGAGTTGGCCGACGACCGCTTCCGCACCCAGACCGGCGGCATTGTTCGTTTTGCCCCTGGCCTCTCGATCAAGAAAGCTCGCTCGGCCAAGCACGGCTACGAGGTGAGCAAGGGGGGGACCCTGTTGTGGATTCCCCAGGAAACCCACGAGATCAACAAGGATATTTCATTGTTGATGATCGAAGACGGCCAATGGATCGAGGCTGGCACCGAAGTGGTCAAGGATATCTTTAGCCAGACAGCCGGCATTGTGACGGTGACCCAGAAGAATGATATTCTGCGCGAAATCATTGTTCGCTCTGGTTCTGTCCACCTTATCTCCGACAGCAAAGTGCTGTCCCGCTATAGCGGTGAAGGCCTCATGGTAAATCCAGGCGAAGAAATTGCCCCAGGTCAAACGGCTGAGGCGATAGTTTTTGTTGAGGCTGTTGATACCCCTGAAGGCGGCGCTGTACTGGTTCGTCCTGTTGAGGAATACACCATTCCCGACGAGGCCCACCTGCCCGAGCTGGCTATGGTTAAGCAGACGGGAGGGCCATCGCTTGCCCTTAAGGCTAGTCAGCGTCTGACGTTTAAAGATGGAGAACTGATCAAATCAGTTGAAGGTGTGGAGCTACTGCGAACCCAATTGATTTTGGAAACGTTTGATACCACCCCGCAGATGACGGTTGACGTTGAGGCCATCGCTGACAAGCGCTCCAAGACGATTGAGCGCCTCCAACTGGTGATATTGGAAACCCTGCTGGTCCGTCGGGACACGCTCTCCGATGCCAGCCATGGTTCCACCCACACCGAACTTCAGGTGGAAGACAGCACTTCAGTCAAGCGAGGTGATGTGGTGGCCACAACCCAGATCCTTTGCAAGGACGATGGTGTGGTGCAGTTACCTGAATCGATTCCCGGTGAACCGATTCGTCGCTTGATCGTTGAGCGCGCCGGCGACACTAGCACGCTGAACTTGGGCACAGCCACCCCCGCAGTTGTGGTGGGACAGCGCTTGGTGGATGGTGATCTACTTGCTGAAGACTTTAAGGCCCCATGTTGCGGCCAGGTAGAAGCCATCGATGGTTCCACCTTGACAATTCGTTTGGGGCGTCCCTACATGGTCTCGCCAGATTCCGTTTTGCATGTGCGCGACGGCGAACTGGTGCAACGGGGTGATGGTTTGGCCCTGTTGGTTTTTGAACGCCAAAAGACCGGTGACATCGTTCAGGGTTTACCGCGAATTGAAGAGCTGCTGGAGGCCCGTAGGCCACGGGAATCTGCCGTGCTCTGCCGCAAGGCGGGTACCGTTCAGATCAAGCAGGTAGATGAGGATGACTCCATCACGGTTACTGTGATTGAGGGCGATGACGCGATCACCGAATATCCGATTCTGCTGGGTCGCACCGTAATGGTCAGTGATGGCCAGCAGGTGCGGGCCGGCGAAATGCTGACCGATGGTCCGATCAATCCCCACGAGCTGCTCGAGTGTCATTTTGAGGATCTACGGAGTCGCAAACCCACCATGGAGGCAGCCCAGGAGGCGATCTCCCATCTCCAGTTCCGCATGGTGACCGAGGTGCAGAACGTCTACAAATCCCAGGGGGTTTCCATTGATGACAAGCACATTGAGGTCATCGTTCGCCAGATGACTAGCAAGGTGCGCATCGAGGATGCCGGTGACACGACCCTGTTGCCTGGCGAACTGATCGAGTTGCGTCAGGTGGAGCAGGTCAATTCGGCCATGGCCATAACCGGGGGCGCACCGGCTGAGTTCACGCCCGTGCTCTTGGGCATCACCAAGGCCTCCCTTAATACCGATAGCTTCATCTCGGCCGCCAGTTTCCAGGAAACCACCCGGGTGCTGACGGAGGCCGCGATTGAAGGCAAGAGCGATTGGTTGCGCGGCCTCAAGGAAAATGTGATTATCGGCCGCTTGATCCCCGCTGGCACTGGCTTCAGTGGTTTCGAGGAGGAATTACGCGCCGAGGCAGGACCCCATCCCGACATCCTTGAGGAGGAGGGTAGTGGCTTCCGTCGGATGCAGAATCTGCGGCCCGATTACACGGTTGAGATGCCTTCACCGCCCTTGTCAACCGCCGTGCTCGACGACCCTTCCGATGAGGATCTTGAAGCCACTCGCAGTCGCCATGGGATTGAGGCAACCACAAGTGGCTTTGCCGCCTTTGCCCGTCCTGGTTTCGACGACGATGCCTTGGTGGAGGATCTGATCCCGGATCCTGAGGCTCTCGAGGGTCTCCAGGAGGAGGGCTTACTGTCCGATGACTGATGCCATCATGAAACAACGGGTCCAACGAACTGCCCTTGGCACCCCAATCCCCCAGCGGGTTTTGCCCCGCTGGGGCTTCCATACCCATAACGAGCTTCTGCAAGGGCGCCTCGCCATGCTCGGGTTCATCGCCCTGATGTTGGTGGAGTGGCAGTTGGGCCACGGCATCCTGATTCGGCCGTGAGCGCTGCCGGACCGGCTTCCAGTCCTGTCACTGTTCCCCCCCCGCCCCTGTTGGGCTTGGACCAGTCCCAACTGGAGGACTGGGTCCAGGCCGAGGGTCAGCCGGCCTATCGGGCCCGCCAGCTGCACGAATGGATCTACGCTCGTTCAGCCCGCAGTGTGGAGGCCATCACCGTGCTGCCGAAGGCTTGGCGGCAGCGCTGGCCCCAGCCCGGTCCTGATCCGATCGGTCGTCTGGCGGAGTTGCACCGCTCCACGGCCCGAGATGGCACGGTCAAACTATTGCTGGCCACCGACGATGGTCTCAGCTTGGAGACGGTGGGCATCCCCAGTCCTGACCGTCTGACGGTGTGTGTCAGCAGCCAGGTTGGTTGCCCAATGGCTTGCCGCTTCTGTGCAACTGGCAAGCAGGGGTTGCAGCGCTCGTTGCAGCTGCATGAAATCGTCGACCAGGTTCTGAGTGTGCGCGAGGCGATGGAACGCCGGCCCACCCATGTGGTGTTCATGGGCATGGGCGAACCATTGCTCAACAGCGACACGGTGTTGGCTGCGATTGACTGCCTCTGTCGCGAGCTGGGCATGGCCCAGCGGCAGATCACGGTGAGCACGGTGGGCGTGGCCTCCAGCCTGCCAGGTTTTGCCGAACGGGCCCTCCATCGCCTGGGTCGCGCCCAGTTCACCCTGGCGGTCAGCCTCCATGCCCCCGATCAGGCCCTGCGGGAGCAGCTAATTCCAACGGCCCGCGCCTATCCGATAGAGGCTCTGCTGCAGGATTGCCGGGAATACGTTGCCCTCACCGGTCGCCGGGTCAGCTTTGAATACATCCTGCTGGGGGGGCTCAATGATCAACGCCGCCACGCAGAGGCCTTGGCCCAGTTGCTGCGGGGTTTCCAAAGCCACGTCAATTTGATTCCCTACAACCCCATCGATGAGGAGGAGTTCCATCGTCCTACGACCAAGCAGGTTGAAGCCTTTCGACGCACTTTGCAGGATCGCCAGATCGCCGTGAGTGTGCGCGCCAGTCGCGGCCTCGATCAGGACGCGGCCTGCGGGCAGCTGCGGCGCCGGATTGGTGACCCGGCTCAGGCTGGAAGGATCTATTTTTAAAAATCGGGTGCCCCTGAGGCGATGTTGTTTATATGCCCTGGTTCATCAAGACGGAAATTCTGAGGGTGTCTGTGGCCGAGGCCAGGCCCCATCTGGCGCTCCACCGCGATTGGGTGCTGGGGCTGCGCTCCCAGGGCATCCGTCTCAGCAGCGGCTATCTGGTGGATAGTGAGGGCCGTCCCGGCGGGGGCGGCTTACTGGTGCTTGAGGCGGCCGATTATGGGGCAGCCGATGCCTTGATCCGCCAGGACCCGATGCTGCTTGGTGATTGTGTGGAGTGGAAGTTGCACCAGTGGGTTGGGGCGGTGGGGGATCTGGGGGTGGGTTAATGCAAGGAATTAGGGCCTCCTGAGAAAGACGCTGTGGTGGCAGCGCAACAACGCAGGCTTATTTCCTCGTTGTAGCTGGTTGAGCATCAGGCCATCACTTGTTGTTGGTTGAAGTGGTCAGAGTGGGCATTATTGACCGATCCTCTGGTCCAGAGA
>CAMDWF010000130.1 GCA_945878795.1 Synechococcus sp. UW140 | reverse complement strand
TGGTAGAACGCAGGTCTCCAAAACCTGATGTCGGGGGTTCAAGTCCTCCACGGCGCGTTCGATGGCCCGTTATTCAGTCTTGTGCTTCCGAAAATGGAGTTGGATCTACAGCCCGGCGATGTCGTAAAAGTGCTCGAATCCGCCGCCCTTGGCTGGGTTCGAGCCCGCGTCATTCGGGTCAAGTCCGGTGGTCGTGTGGTGGTTCAGAGCGATCAAGGTCGTGAATTCACGGCCCGGGGTAATCAGGTTCGCCTGATTGAACCCGCTGGTTTTCGCCCCTGAGGTCCCATGGGTCTGGCCCAATTTCAAGTCCATTCCCCCGTGCAACCTGCGGGGGGATCTTCCCAGCCGGCAAAGTCATTCAACCTGGCTGGCTGCCTTCCTGCAGTCTCTGATCGCAAATCATCCCAAGGCGTTGACGGAGGGACCGATGGCCATGGATACTTAACCTGTTGGTCCACGAGCCAACAAGGCTGATCCCTAAAATCACCGCTGGTGTTTTTGCTTCAACCAAACCTGGGACTGTAGTTCAATCGGTTAGAGCACCGCCCTGTCACGGCGGAAGTTGCGGGTTCGAGCCCCGTCAGTCCCGTGCTCAAACAATCACCAAAAACGGAGCAAAGCAGCGTGGTCGACCCTCGTTCCGTACGGGTCAGACTGGCCCCAAGCCCGACCGGCACCCTCCACATCGGCACGGCCCGCACGGCTGTGTTCAACTGGTTGTTTGCCCGCCACCACGGCGGCCAGTTCTTGCTGCGTATTGAGGACACCGACCGGGAACGGTCCCGTCCTGAATACACCGACAACATTCTTGCCGGGCTGCGCTGGCTCGGCCTGGATTGGGACGACGAACCCGTGATCCAAAGTGCCCGCATCGAGGAGCACCGGTCCGCCATTCGCCGACTCCTCGACCAGGGCCTGGCCTATCGCTGTTACGCCAGCGAAGACGAGTTGGCCGCCATGCGTGAGCACCAACAAGCCAACCATCAGGCCCCCCGCTACGACAACCGCCACCGCCAACTCTCGGGCGAACAGCAACAGGCCTTCATCGCCGCAGGGCGCCAACCGGTCATCCGCTTTCGCATCAATGACAACGACACCATCACCTGGAACGACCTGATCCGGGGGCCCATGCAATGGGCTGGATCCGACCTGGGGGGTGACATGGTGATCGCCCGCCGTGCCCCAGCTGACCAGATTGGGGAACCCCTTTACAACCTTGTGGTGGTTGTGGATGATGCCTTCATGGCAATCAGCCATGTGATCCGCGGCGAGGATCACATCGCCAATACTGCCAAACAGCTGCTCTTGTATCAGGCGTTGGGCCTAGCCGCTCCAGAGTTCGCCCACACGCCCCTGATCCTCAACAAGGAGGGCAAAAAACTGTCTAAAAGAGACGGGGTGACCTCCATCAGTGACTTCCAGGAATTGGGTTATACCCAGGCCGCCTTGGTCAACTACATGACCTTGCTGGGCTGGTCACCCCCCGAGGGCATGGGCGAACGCTTCAGCTTGCAAGAAGCGGCCCGAGTCTTCGATTTTGATCGCGTCAACAGGGCCGGCGCCCGCTTCGACTGGGACAAGCTCAACTGGCTCAATGGCCAGGTCCTGCATGAGCTTCCCCCCTCCGAATTGCGCCAGCAGCTCCTGCCCCTCTGGCTGGCCCAGGGTTGGGCTAACGCAGGCCCAACGGCGGATTCCGAATGGCAAAACGATCTCTGCGCCCTTCTTGGTCCCTCCCTGACCCAGCTGGTCGATGGGGTGGAGCAAGCCACGGCCTTCTTTCTCACCCCCAGTCCCGACGAACAGGCCCAGGCCCAGCTGGCCCAGCCAGGGGCAGCGGCCGGTCTAGCCGCCATCCTCGAACGCTTGCCCCCAGGCGAACTGAGCGCCCCAGGGGCCCAGCAGATCCTCGCTGAGGCCACCACGGTCGCCGGGGTCAAGAAAGGTCTGCTGATGAAAAGTCTGCGGGCGGCCCTGTTGGGCAGCCTTCAGGGCCCGGACCTGGCCGGTAGCTGGTTGCTGCTGCATCGCATCGGCAGCGACCGGCCCAGACTGATTGGGGCCCTTGCCGCTGCGCCCACCAGCGCCTGATCGGTCTGAACCGGACTGCTCCCTGTCCGACCTTGCAGGACCCAACGGCGCCAAATTGTCAGTCGTCCTGGGGTGCAAAAATCGGTTCGATGCGCAGGCCAATGATGCTGCTGGCCCGCAGCAACAGGTATTCGCCCTCCAGCTCACTGATCGGCACGTTCACGAAGGCCTCCGGCGTCGGGGCGGCATTGAGTACGCCGGCGTACCAGTTCTGGAAGGCCTCCAGACTTTCAAAATGGATGCTCTCGCGATGCCCGCCGCCCAAAATCAGATGAATTGCATAGCGGCTGGGTTGACGGGGCATCGTCGGACTGAAAGTTCACATACCCGCTCAGGATGGCGCATCAGCCCTTGAACCAA
Organism: Synechococcus sp. UW140; assembly: GCA_945878795.1. Lineage (GTDB taxonomy): Bacteria > Cyanobacteriota > Cyanobacteriia > PCC-6307 > Cyanobiaceae > Cyanobium. The sequence goes on along the minus strand of CAMDWF010000130.1, from coordinate 4,158 downwards.
CCCTGCCATCACCCACCCACCCAGCCGCTCTGGCAGGCTGAGTGCTCCGGCAATTCCTGGGGACCAGGCGAACACCCATGGCGGTAGGAGGGGACGGGCCCACAGCAACCCAACAAGAAGCCAAACCCCTGCTGCTGCTGGTGGATGGCCATTCCCTTGCTTTTCGCAGCTTTTATGCCCTTGCCAAGGGAGGCGAAGGCGGTCTCAGTACCAAAGACGGCGTCCCCACCAGCGTTACCTATGGCTTTCTCAAGACCCTGCTCGACAATGTCAAGGGGCTGAACGCCAAGGGGGTGGTGCTGGCCTTCGACACGGCCACACCCACCTTTCGCCACGAAGCGGACGCCAATTACAAGGCCCATCGGCAAACGGCCCCGGAGCATTTCTTCACCGACCTGGCCAACCTGCAACAGATTCTCAAGGAGGATCTGGATCTCTCCCTGTGCCTCGCTCCCGGATACGAAGCCGACGATGTGCTGGGAACCCTGGCCTTGCGGGGGGCCGCTGAGGGCTGGCGGGTCCGCATCCTCTCGGGCGACCGGGACCTGTTTCAGCTGGTCGACGACGAGCGCGATATCGCTGTTCTTTATATGGGAGGCGGACCGTACGCCAAGAACGGCGGTCCCATCGAGATGCGTCGTGAGGGAGTCATCGCCAAGCTCGGCGTCCCCCCCGAAGATGTGATTGACCTCAAGGCCCTCACCGGCGACCCTTCAGACAACATTCCCGGGGTCAAGGGAGTGGGACCTAAAACCGCCATCAATCTGCTGCAAGCCCACGGCAACCTGGAGGGGATATTCGCCGACCTCAGCCAACAGAAAGGGGCCCTGCGCACCAAGCTGGAAACCGGCCGGGACAGTGCCTTCCACTCGCGGATGCTGGCTCGCATCCTGCTGGATGTTCCCCTCGCCGATCCGCCGCGCCTTGATCTCGGCGAGGTCAAGGCGGCAGCCCTGGCGGACAGCCTGGAAAAGCTCGAATTGTTCAGCCTGCACAAACAGGTGGAGACCTTCGCTCGACTGTTTTCCGCCCACCCGAACCACCGGTCCAGCAGCGATGCGCCAGCCACACCGAGGCCAGCCGCCGCCGCCTCGCGCCCCAGCCTGGCTGCGGGCGGCGATCCAGTGCCAGAAGATGCCGAAGCCCGCCATCCCCTAGTCAGCCCCGACGACGGGCCCAATTTCGGGCCCAGTGACGGGCCCACGCCAGGGCCAATCCCCAAGCTGGCTCCGGGCCTGGTGCAAAGCCCCCAGGCCCTGGCAACCCTGCTGCAGCTCCTGTGGGAGCGGACCGATCCGATGGCTCCCGTCTCCCTGGACACGGAGACCACCTCCTTGAACCCCTTCCGCGCCGAACTGGTAGGTGTGGGCCTGGCGTGGGGATCGGGACCCGCCGAGCTGGCCTACATCCCCATCGCCCACCAAGGGCCCGTGACAAGCGATTTGCTCAGCGATGCCGTCCCGCCCTCCCTCCAGCTGCCCCTAGATCAGGTACTGGGGGCCCTGGCCCCGTGGTTGGCCAGCAAGGCCCACCCCAAGACCCTGCAGAACGCTAAATACGATCGCCTGATCCTGATGCGCCACGGCCTGGTCCTGGAGGGGGTCGTGATGGACACCCTGCTGGCGGACTACCTACGCGACGCGAGCGACAAGCATGGCCTTGAGGCCCTGGCCGAGCGCAACTTCAACTTCAGCCCCACCAGCTTCACCGACCTGGTGCCCAAGGGGGCCAATTTCGCTTCGGTGCCCTTGGAGCAAGCCGCCGATTACTGCGGCATGGACGTGCACCTCACCTGGCGACTCACCCCCCTGCTGCGCCAGCAACTGACGGATCTCGGGCCGGCCCTTTTGCCCCTGCTTGAGCAGGTAGAAATACCGCTGGAAGCGGTTCTGGCAACGATGGAGGCCACAGGCATCCGCATCGATATCCCCTACCTGCAAGAGCTGGGCCAGGAACTGGGCAAACGCCTGGACCAACTCGAAGGCGACGCCCAGGCAGCGGCCGGAGGGGAATTCAACCTGGCTTCGCCCAAACAACTGGGAGAGTTGCTCTTCGACACCCTCAAGCTGGATCGCAAGAAATCCCGCAAAACCAAAACCGGCTGGAGCACCGATGCGGCGGTGCTCGAAAAACTGGAAGCCGACCATCCTGTGGTGCCGCTGCTATTAGAGCACCGCACCCTCAGCAAACTGCGCAGCACCTACATCGAGGCCTTGCCGGCCCTGGTCGAGGCGGAAACCGGCAGGGTGCATACGGACTTCAACCAGGCCGTCACGGCCACAGGCCGGCTCTCCAGCAGCAACCCCAACCTCCAGAACATTCCCATCCGCACCGAGTTCAGTCGGCGGATCCGTAAGGCCTTCCTGCCCCAGGAAGGCTGGAAACTAATCAGCGCCGACTATTCCCAGATTGAGCTACGCATCCTCACCCACCTCTCGGGGGAACCGGTGCTGATCGAAGCCTTCAACCAGGGGGATGATGTCCATGCCCTCACCGCCCGTCTCTTGCTTGAAAAAGACGAGGTGAACGCCGACGAACGGCGGCTCGGCAAGACGATCAACTTCGGTGTGATCTATGGCATGGGGGCCCAGCGTTTCGCCCGGGAAACAGGCGTGGGCCAGGCCCAAGCCAAGGAGTTCCTGAGCCGGTACCGGCAGCGTTACGCCCGCGTTTTCGCCTATCTGGAGATGCAGGAACGCCTGGCCTTGAGCCAGGGCTATGTGGAAACGATCCTGGGGCGCCGCCGCCCCTTCCACTTCGATCCGGCCGGCCTGGGACGCTGGCGGGGTCGCGATCCCCTGTCCATCGAGCTGGAGGTGGCCCGACGGGCTGGGATGGAGGGCCAGCAGCTGCGGGCCGCCGCCAATGCCCCCATCCAGGGCTCCAGCGCCGACATCATCAAAATCGCCATGGTGCGGCTGCACCATGCCCTGATCCAAGCCGACCTGCCGGCCCGCTTGCTGCTGCAGGTGCACGACGAGCTGGTGCTGGAGGCGGACCCGGAAGCCCTGGCAACGGTCCTCGATCTGACCCGGCGCACCATGGAGGAAGCCGTGAGACTGCACGTTCCGCTCAAGGTGGAGACAGGCGTGGGACCCAACTGGATGGAGGCCAAGTAAAAGGCGATGCAGGCGCTGATGCCGTCGGCGTGAGCAAAATTTGAAAAATAGACTAAAATGGGAAGTGAAACGGTGAATACTGACTTGATTTTTCCACGGAGCGATGCTTCTGAACCCCAACGCAAGGGCATCATCCTTGCTGGTGGCAGTGGTACCCGACTGGCCCCCCTGAGTGCGGCCGTCAGCAAACAGCTGATGCCTGTGTATGACAAACCAATGATCTATTACCCGCTCAGCACCTTGATGCTGGCGGGGATTCGTGAAGTTTTGATCATAACCACCCCCAACGACCAACCCGCTTTTCAGCGCCTGCTGGGCGACGGGTCGGCATGGGGAATGGTCATCCAGTACGCCGTTCAACCAAGCCCTGATGGTCTGGCCCAAGCTTTCTTGATCGGATCAGAATTTTTAGCCACAAGCCCGGCTGCCCTGGTGCTGGGCGACAATCTCTTCCATGGCGATGAGTTGGTGCATCAATTGCAGGCAACCAACCCCAAAAAGCGAGGGGCCACAGTATTCGCCTATCCAGTTAGTGATCCCGAGCGCTATGGTGTGGTGGAATTCGATCTCGAAGGACGCGTTATCAGCATTGAAGAGAAGCCAAAACAACCCCGCTCGCGCTACGCGATCACAGGCCTATATTTTTATGATGAAACTGTAGTTGAGCGGGCCAAACAGGTACAACCCTCCCACCGGGGTGAACTGGAAATCACTGACCTCAATCAGCTTTACCTAGACGAAGGCTTACTCAAGGTCGAACTGATGGGTCGGGGGATGGCCTGGCTGGACACCGGCACCCCGGATTCCCTCCACGAAGCGGCTAGTTACATTCGCACCCTTGAACATCGGCAGGGTCTTAAGGTGGGAGCACCGGAAGAGGTGGCTTGGCGCATGAACTGGATTGATGACGCGCAGTTGGAACGCCTTGCCCAACCATTGAAGAAGAGCGGTTACGGATCTTATCTATTAAAACTACTCATTGACAAGCGCCCCACACCTTCTGGTGTCGATAATCCCCAGCAAACCACCAAAGCTGCAT
>CAMDWF010000129.1 GCA_945878795.1 Synechococcus sp. UW140 | reverse complement strand
AAGGGCCGCCCAGGAGGCCAGGGCCAGACCCAGGGGAAGCAGCAACCACCAGGGGTTGACGGGGTTGGCTGCGGGAGCTGCGGCTACGGGCTCGGGGGCAGGAGCGGGAGCGGGCTCGGCAACGGGCTCGGGAGCAGCGGCAGTCTCAGCCGGTGCAGCAAAGGTGGCCTTGCCGTTGGTGACTGGACAGGTCAGGCGGGCCGTGTTCTTGCCATCCTTGGTGAGGTCGTAGACGACCTCGACCTTTTCGGCGCTGATTTCCTTGGCGGAGATGACCTTGGCCAGGTCGGTACGCCAACCAAGTTGGCCAGCGGCTTCAAGGCAGCTGGTTTCAGCCGCCTTGATGCGCTCTTCGGTGGTGGCTGCGAAGGCTTGGTTGGCGGCGCCAAACAGGGTGAGGGTGGCGACTGAGGCGACCATCAGCCTGGAAAGGGAGTGGGGCGCTTTGGGCATTGCTGAGGGACCCGCTTGGGTTGGTAAGAAAAAGGGAATGATCCTTACGGATAAGTGTAGCCCGTTCCCAGCCGAGATGCCTCGAATGAAAGTCGAGCCGACCTGCTAACCATATCCCGAAGAACGTTTTTGGCAACACCAACAAAACGCAGTCCAACTACTGGCTCACGAAACAGGCGATGGGGCTTGGACCATGCAGGCTTTGAAAAGCACACAAATATGGTTTGAATCCAGGCTGAAGCCCTAGGAGAAATGGCCAGATTATTGACAAAACAATGCTCAGGAAGCGCGAAGGAATCGAACATGATCGAACTCAGGTTGTTGTTCTTTGAAATCAAATGCGTCTTGCGCTTGGCTGCTGTGCTCTAAGCGTTTGTATTTCAGATGTCACAACGACTTGCACCTTCCGATTCATCTGCGATGATCACCGGGTCAGTTGCAGACTTCCCTCTGAATGGCTTCCGCTGTTCCTCTTTCCAAAAAATTCCTTGCTGAATTGTTCGGCACCTTCTGGCTCGTGCTAGGGGGCTGTGGCAGTGCGGTCTTGGCCGCCAATTTCCCTTACGACAACGCCGCCGCCAACCCCCTGGGGCTGGGGTTCCTGGGTGTGGCCCTGGCCTTTGGTTTGACCGTGCTGACTATGGCCTTTGCCATTGGTCACATCTCAGGCTGTCACATCAACCCGGCAGTTAGTTTTGGTCTCTGGGCAAGCGGCAAGTTTCCCGGTTCCAATTTGCTGGCCTACGTGGTAGCTCAAGTCCTAGGCGCCATCATCGCCGGCGGTGTGATCGTCGCCGTGGCCAGTGGTCGCGACGGGTTCACTGGCTTCAGTGGCGGCAATCCCTTGGCCACTAATGGCTGGGGAGCCCATTCCCCCGGTGGTTATGGCTTCTGGGCAGCTTTGCTGATTGAAGTCATCCTCACTTTCTTCTTCTTGCTCGTCATTCTGGGCGCCACCGATCGTCTGGCACCCAGCGGCTTCGCTGGTCTGCCCATCGGCCTGGCCCTGACCCTGATCCACCTGATCAGCATCCCGGTCACCAACACCTCGGTGAACCCCGCCCGCAGCACCGGTGTTGCCCTTTGGGTGGGTGGCGAAGCCGTTGGCCAGCTCTGGCTGTTCTGGTTCGCCCCAATCCTTGGCGCCCTGCTGGCGGGTTGGTTCCATGCCACCTTCCTTGACTCCGACGCCGCCGGGTGATGCCTATGCCAGGGAATTTCCCAAGGCATAAACATAGGGGGCGCTAAGCCCCCCTTTTTTGTGGCTTAAGCCGGATAGTCAAGCCGTGCGGGGCCCTCCACAGCATGGGAGTGGGGCCCTCAGCTCAGCTCAGGAAGCAGGTCAGCCGAACCTGGGGTCAAGCCAGTTCGGCGAGTTGGTTGAGCTGGCTGAGCAACTGATCAACCTCGCTAGCCCTGGTCACCAGATGGGTGCAGGCCCTCAGGCAGGCGGGGTTCTCCAAGCTGCGCAGCCATATGGCCTCTTGGCCCAGGGCGCTGACCATGGCGCGGTGGCTGGTTTGGCTGGCTGCCCTGCTGCTGTCCCGCCCCGTGAAGCTCACCAGCCCGGCCGGCGGCGGCCCCTCGAGCAGGGGTTGCCAGTGGGGACTGGCCTGGAGACCTTGCCAGAGTTGAAGACTGCGCTCCTGGATCAGGGCAAGCCGATCTTCAACCGAACCCTGCCCTTCCAGGAGCTGCAGCGAGCACTGCAGTCCGGCGAACAGGGGCAAGCAGGAGGTAGCCACCTCAAAGCGACGGGCATCAGCGTGCACGCCACTGCCGGCCTGGGTTTCCTGGCTCAAGCTGCGCCAGCCGATCAGGGTGGGGCGCCCTTCGGCCAGCAGGCGCTCGGAGACGGCCACCACTCCCAGTCCCTCCGGTCCACAACACCATTTATGACCCGTACAGGCGTAGATATCGGCCGCATCAGCCGCACCTTCCATGGGCAGGCTGCCGAAGGACTGGGCCGCGTCCACCAGCAGCCAGGGCCGGGGCCGACGCGTTTGCAGGAGGGACGCCACCTCCCGAATCGGCATCACCTGGCCGGTATTCCAAAGCAGATGGGAAAGGACAACAAGTCGGGTGTGGGAGGTGAGCGCCGTTTCGAGCCGTTCCAACACCGCTGCCTGGGTGCCGGCCGAATCAGCCAACAGATCCTGGACGGGCAAGCTGGCCAGCTCCATGCCATGGCGCTGGGCCAGTTCACGGCAGGCGGCCACAACGCCGGGATGCTCGGCATCGCTGATCAGCAACTGGTCGCCTTGGTGCCAAGGCAATCCCCAGAGGGGCAGAACACAGCCGGAACTGACGTTTTCGGTAAAGGCCAGGCGTTGTGGTGGCACCCCGAGCCAGGGGGCGAGACGCTGGCGCAGCTCCGTGATGGTGCGGCTGGCGTAGGGAAAGACCGCCTCACTGAAGGGACCCAGCTCCTGGATGGTTTCCCAGGACTGCTGAATGGCCACCAGGGAGGGGGTGGGTAGGGGACCCTGCCCCCCGTAGTTGAAATAGACCTTGTTCGCCAGGGCGGGCATCTGGCTACGCAGTTGCTCAGGCCCGGAAAAGGCGGGGGAGGTCAAAAGCCGTGCTCCTCAGAGCACCTGGCCGACGCCCACGGCGGCGATGGCCGAAAAAAGGGTGATGGTCAGGGCCGTCATGGGGCTTTGACCTTGGGCGACCGCCAGGCTGGTGACCATCCCGGCACCCAGGCAAGCCACCGCCAGTTGGGGCATCAGGGCGGAGCGGCTTTCGGGTCCGGGGGTGGGGGTCACGGCAGGGGTGGTGCACTGGCCAGACCCTACGGGGGTTGACCCCTGGTAGCTAGCTCAGGGCAAGGTGTTGTTACGTGGCGTGGGACTTCTTCAAGCCCCGTTACATGCAGCGCCTAGCTCGCGGCGGGGGTGGTGGGGCCGGCCGCGGAGCGGGCCCGACCGCTGCTGGCCCATTGGCGCAGGGCCTCCAGCTGTTCGCGGGCGGTGCGCGACAGGGGTACCACCTGGGAGGCCGCAGTTATCAGATCGGCTTCGACGATCTCGCGATGGTCTCCGAAGGCCAGGTGCATGGCTTCGATCACGGTCTGCTCCAGTTCGGCCCCTGAAAAGCCTTCGGTCCGATCGATCAGCACCTCCAGGGGTAAGGCATGCAGGGGCCGGCGGCGGCGCAGCTGCAGGTCGAGAATCGCCCGCCTTTCGTTGGCATCTGGCAGCTCCAGCAGGAAAATCTCGTCGAAGCGGCCCTTGCGCAGCAGTTCGGGGGGCAGCCGTTCGACCGCATTAGCGGTGGCCACCACGAACACCGCACTCGTTTTTTCGCTCATCCAGGTGAGCAAGCTGGCCAGCACCCTCTGGCTGGTGCCACCGTCGCTGCGGCCATCGCCGCCAAAGCCCTTATCAATCTCATCGATCCAGAGCACGCAGGGGGCCATGGCCTCGGCCCGTTGAATCATGTCCCTGGTGCGCGCTTCACTGGCCCCCACCAACCCTGCAAAAAGCCTTCCCACATCGAGGCGCAGCAGGGGCATGTTCCAGCTGTGGGCGATGGCTTTGGCGGTAAGGGATTTGCCTGTGCCCTGGGGACCCACCAGCAAGACGCCCCGGGGCAGGGGCAGTCCATAGCGGCGGGCTTCCTCACTGAAGGCACGGTGCCGTTGGGCGAGCCAATGCTTGAGCCCATCGAGACCGCCGATGTCGGCTGGGCTGGCTTCGGCCGGGCAGTACTCCAACAGCTCACTGCGGGCGATGGCGAGCCGTTTTTCTTCCAGCACCTCCGCCAGATCCTCCGGGCCCAGCCGTCCCCGTCGCGCCAAGGCCCGGGCCGCCAGTTGTCTCACCCGCTGTTCACTGAGGCCATGGCAGGCGGCCGTGAGCTGCTCCTGCACGGCAGGATCCAACGGCTCACCACTGGCGCGGGCGATGTTGCCCAGCAGTCGGCCTAGGTCCTGGGCATCAGGCAGGGGCAGATCGAGTCGGGTGACGCCGTCCTCAAGTTCCGCAGGGACCTGCCAATCGGGGGCGGTGATGACGAGGGTGTGGGCGGTCCGGGGCAATTCGGTGGCCAAATTGCGCAGTCTGCGACAGATGCCGGCATCGTCGCTGAAGCGATGGAAAGCCTGGAGCAGCAGCAGGGCACCGGGGTCCGGTGGCAGGGTGCCCAGCACTTCCAGGGCGGCCGTGGGGTTGCGGGCTGCCTCGCCGATGCGGTCCGGAAGGCCACTGAGCCCGCTGATGAAGTCCCAGCGCAACAAGAAACGATGGCCGAGGCGGTCTGCGAGCTCCTGGAGCAGCACCACGACTCGCTCTTCCTCAAGGGTGCGGATCCAAAGGATAGGGGTGCGGGCGCGGATCAGCAGATCCAGTTGGTCGGCCAGGGACGGGGACATGGCCTGGATTCAGGAGGAGCTGAGGCGGCTCAGGGCCGCCCAACGCGGATCGCCCTCGCAGTCGTCGCTGCTCCAGCGGTCTGGACCGGGGCAGTCGCTGCCGCAGCGGTTGACCAGCGGGAACTGCAGGCTGAGTTGTTCGAATATCCATCGCTGGGGGTCAAATAGACCCACAGCATCCAAGCGATCGTCGCACTTGGCGCTGGCCAGCCCCATGGTCTCGGCGGCCAAGGAGGCGTCGATTTCGAGCAATTCCTGGGCGGAGGCGCTGAGGGGATGGTTGAAATGCTGCAGACAGCGGGCGCAGCAAAGGGTGACGATGGTTTCGGCTTCGCCACTCACCTCAAGCACGCCGCCGTGGTGCTGGACTTGGACATAGCCCCGCACAGGGGTCAGGGTCTCAAGCCCCCCAATCTCCTGCTCAACACACCAGCGACGCCCTCGATCTAGAAGGCGCAACTCCTGCAACGGCACCGGCTGCAGATCGTCGCCCGGGGGGGACGGCGAGGCGGACTGGCTCACTTCTTGCCTTTGGGTTCGAACGGCAATCGGTTGGTGGTGGCGGGGGCGCCTCCAGCCGTGGCGGTGGCCGGTTGCATCTGTTTGTCGAGGATCTGCTGCAGGTTCTCGGGCAGGCTCTCCCGGGTGAGCAGGAAGGTCTGCAGCCCCTGGAAGATATTGGCAACCACCATGTAAAGCAGCACCCCGGCGGGCAGGGGGAAGAACAGGAACATACCCGTAATCATCACCGGCGTGATGCGGTTCGCGGTGGCCTGTTGGGGGTTGGCGGGCATGCCCATGCCCGAAAGGATCTGGGAGACAAACAAGCTGGCGCCGAAGGCCGCCACCAGGAAGGCGATGTCCCAGTTGATCGAGCCGTCGGTCAGGAAGCCCACCTGGCCCAGGGCCTTGATGAACAGGAAGCCGCTGCGGGCGGCCAGACCAGGCACCTTGGCTTCGACGACGGCGTCACCAGGGGCCAGGGCGTGAATGGTGCCATCCGGATCCACCGACACCACCCCTTCGCCCTTGGTCACAGCCCAGCTGGGGGCAAAGGCCTGGCCATTTTCAACTTCGGCAAGCACACTGTCAAAACTGGTCCCCTCCCTGGTGTGGAGCTGGATCTGGTCGGTTTCACCCACCCCCAGCTTGGTGCCGTTCTCCAGGGTGCCGATCACAGGCACGTGGTGGGTTGCGGTGACGAAGATGGAGTGGCTTGGGGTATTGAAGGGCTTGGCTTCGATCGCGGTGCTTTGGTCGGCAGGCAACACCTTGAGGTTGAAGGTGTAGGGCACATCAGCAAACGGTGAACCCCTCAAGGTGGCGAAGAGGGCGAACAGGATCGGCATTTGCACGACCAAGGGCAGGCAGCCCGAGAGGGGGTTGCCGAACTCCTTCATCAGCTTGCCCAGCTCTTCCTGTTGCTTTTGGGGGTTGCTGGCGTATTTCGCCTTGATTTCGGCCTGACGTTGCTGCATCACCGGTTGGGCGATGCGCATGCGGCGGGCGCTGCGAATGGACCCGGCGCTGAGGGGGAACAGGGCCAGCCGGATGACAACCGTGAGCAGGATGATCGCCAGTCCGTAACTCGGAACAAGGCGATAGAAAAAATCCAGGATCGGAAGCAGGAGGTTGTCAGAGATGTAGCCGATCACGTCAGGGGAGCGCTGGGTGAGAGGGGAACCGGTCGCTTGCCAGTGTGCCGGAGCGTCAGGGAGACCGCCGGTACGGGTTCTGCCCGGGGAGGGGAACCAGTGGGGCTTGGGAGTTGGGCTGGGTAGAGC
>CAMDWF010000128.1 GCA_945878795.1 Synechococcus sp. UW140 | reverse complement strand
CCCCTTCTCGCGGCAACTGGACATAGGCTCCGGCCATACGCCGCAGGGCCTGTTGGCGCAACATCGGCTGGAGGTCACGCCACTGCTGCAGCAACTTGTCGGCATCGAAACTTTGGCCCTGCAATTGGCGGCGTAACTGGTCAAACTGCTCCAGTAGGGAAAGCAGTAGATCACTGCGCCGCAGCGCAAGCAGACCATCAAGGGCCAGCAGGCCGCCACTGGCATTCGCCAACCCGGCGGCGGATTCTTGGCGCAGCCGCTCTCGCAAGGTCTCCCAGAGGCCGTCGGCACTGCGTTGGCGCAAGGTAATAGCAATGCCTTCGCGTTCGGCGAAGGCGGGAATCAGGCCTGGGACGCCAGAATTTTGGCCAGGGCCGTCCCGCTGCGTCAGCAGCGCAGGGGTAGTCAATGAATCGGCCACAGATCCACTCCAGGCCAGACTTAGGGGACCCCACAGCCAGAGCAGGAGTTGGCGGGCCGCCCGCAGCTCCCGCATCCGGCCCTGCAGCAAGAGCAAGCCCAGCAGGGAGGTGGAGGGCTGATCCAGGCACTCGGCACAAAGACGCAGTTCGGCCTCGATTTGCCAGAGGCCTGTGGTCAACAACCATTGGCCCAGTCCGATCGCTGCTGGGGCAGGGGGTGGGGCAGCGCTGTTGCCAGCGGGGGCCGCCGCCGGGGCGATCTCCAGCACCCGGCCACCCGCTAGGAGAGTGGCAACGGCGTCCCGGAGGCTGTCAGCTGAAGGGGCTTCCAACAGGCCCTGCACTGGTAGTTGCAATAAGGGGATGGCCGGATACCCATGGTCTCCGGGCAGCAGCAACAGAATCGGCACCGGTTGCCAGCGCTCGTGGAGCAGCTGCAATTCAAGTTCCAGGCTGGCAACTGGGGGAGGTGAGGCCAGACTCCAGATGACGAGCTGGGGGGCCCCGTCCAGTTCCCCGGCACGGTAAACAACCTGGCCCAGGCTGGGATCCGCCTGCAACAAGGCTGCAATTCCCTGCTGTTGCAGAGGATCAGCCAACAGCAACAACTGGGGTAAGTGCGTGGTCGTTGAAGGGGCCAAGGCTTTCAGGCTCCGGTACGCCGCCCGCAGAGGTTCAAGGTATAGGACTCGATGGCGTATCCGGTGTGAACCTCAATGCGGTGCAACAGATCTTCGGGCAGGCGCACATCAAGATCGTGAATGGCGCCTGAATCTAGGCAGGTGAGATGGCTGTGGGGGTCGGATCGATAACCGTAAAGGCGGCCGCTGGCACGATCTAGAAATTCGATCACCCCAGCACTTTGAAGCGCTTCCAGGTTCTGGTAAACCGAGGTGTGGCCAATATTTCGACCAAGATTATTGAGTTTTTCGAAGATATCGCGGGCACTGAGATGGGTCTTTTCGTCCCAGAGCAAATCCAAGACCATGCGACGTTGGCGGCTCAGACGCATGCCAAGATCCCGGCAACGCCGATAGACATCTTCAACGCTTTCCAAAGGGGCCGCAGAAGTTGTTCCGGAGTTAGCGATGGGCAAACTCGCAGTGGGGAGGGAGCCGTCGACCACATCAAGCAAGAGGGACTGCAAGTTCAGTTATAGGGCAAGTGGAAGATTTTGGCCGCAGCCGGTCGCTTCAGGCCAGCGACGAGGGTTCAACGTCCTGCCAACGCTCCGGGCCCACGGCTTGGAGGGCCTCGGCCAGCTGCACTCGCCCGTCATAGAGAGCCCGGCCGACGATCACCCCATGCACCCCGAGGGGTACCAGGCTGAGCAGGCTGAGCAGGTCGGTGAGCGAACCAACCCCGCCGGAGGCGATCACCGGCAGGTTGGACGCTTCGGCCATGGCGCGCAAAAAGGGGAGGTTGGGTCCTGACAAGGTGCCGTCGGTGGCGATGTCGGTGGTGATCAGGGCCGCCACGCCACTACCGACCAGGCTGGCCGCCATGGCGGGGGCCTCGTTGGTGCTGGCCTCCAGCCAACCGCGGGTGGCGACACGACCATGACGGGCATCGATGCCCACCACGATGCGGCCTGGATACTGCTGGGCGAGCTGACGCACCAGAGCCGGTTCCTCCACGGCGACGGTGCCCAGAATGACGCGATCCAAACCGCAGGCCAGCAACTCCTCGGCGCGCTCGGCGCTGCGAACCCCACCTCCCAGCTGCACAGGAATGGTCAGGGCTGCGGTGATGGCCCGCACGATCTGATCATTGGTGGGCTGGCCGCTGCGGGCGCCATCCAGATCCACAAGATGTAGCCGCTGGGCCCCCTGTCGTTGCCACTCCAGGGCCTGGGCAACCGGATCGGCATGGAAGAGGGTCACCTGGTTGTAGTCGCCCTGGTGAAGCCGCACGCACTGGCCATCCAGCAGGTCAATGGCAGGGATGACGTCCATGGCCAGGCAAGGCGATTTTTCCATCATCGGTCCCCAGGGCCCCTGCCAGAGGGTTGGGCACGATCGGCAGCAACTGCCAGCTTGAATGGAGTGACCATGACACCCAGCGGGAAGCAAGCATGAAGATTCTGGTGATGGGCGGCACCCGTTTCGTGGGACGGCCGCTGGTGGCGAACCTGCTGGGGGCCGGCCACGACCTCACTCTCTTTACCCGGGGCAATAACCCGTTACCAGAAAACGTCGAGTCCTTGGCGGGTGATCGCAACGACGACGAAGCTCTGGCCCAGCTGCAGGGACGTCGGTTTGATGTGATCGTGGACAGCTCCGGCCGGGAGTGCGCCGACACACGCCGGGTGATCGAGCGCACCGGGGCACCCAGCCATCGCTTGGTTTATGTGAGTTCGGCCGGCGTCTATGCCAACAGCGACCTCTGGCCCCTCGACGAGGACGCTCCCCTGGACCCCTCCAGTCGCCATGCCGGCAAGGCCGAAACCGAAGCCTGGCTGAGGCAACAAGGGATTGCGTTCACAAGTTTTCGTCCCACTTATATCGTCGGTCCCGGCAACTACAACCCCATAGAGCGCTGGTTCTTCGACCGCCTCACCCACGGCCAGCCCATTCCCATGCCTGGAGATGGCTCCACCATCACCCAGTTGGGCCATGTAAATGATCTGGCGCTGGCCATGGCCCGTTCAATTGAGGTAGATGGGGCCTGCAACCGCATCTACAACTGCAGTGGCAATCAGGGTGTCACTTTTGCAGGGCTGGTGACGGCTGCCGCAAGGGCCTGCGGCAAGGACCCCGCAACCGTCGAACGACTGCCCTTTGCCATTGAGGGGCTCGATAGTAAGGCGCGCAAGGCTTTTCCGCTGCGTCTCTCCCATTTTCTCACCGACACCCATCGGGTACGAAAGGAGCTGGCCTGGGAGCCGGCTTTTGATTTGGAGGCAACCTTGGCCGATAGCTTTAACAATGACTACCAAAGCCAACCCAGGCTGGAATGCGATTTTAGCGCTGACGAGATGTTAAAAAAACGCAAGATTTAAGCCTGACAAAAGATCGCGTGTCAGGGGGTGACATCTTGCTAGATCAACCCTAAACTTTGGCGGATTTGAACGCGCTTCCCCCACTTTGGCTACAAAAATCCTCACAGAAGCTTTCGCCGACATCCTCCAATGGGTGGCTATTGCACTATTCATTGTATTTATGGCCATCCTACTGGCTGCCATGTTGCCCCTGGAGCTTCTCGATTCCCGCTGGCAAGTGCGGTTAATTTCAGCCCTGCTTGGCAGCTCTAGTCTGCCTTTAATCGGTGTGGTTCTAATGCTGCTCGCTAATTATCTCGATGATGGGTTTAGTCCGTTTGGAGCAAATATTCGGCTTCTACGACGCTTGGCAGGTTCTGCGGCCATCGGCTTTTTATTGCTAATTCCCTTGCAAATCAATGCTGGTTCACGGCTGCTCAATCAGCAGAGCGGCAATGAAGTCGGCCAGCTAAAAGTGCTCCAAGGTGCTGCGGAAGCGCTCCGTTCTGCCAATAACGAAGTCGAACTCAAAAATGCCCTGCGACAGCTTCCTGGAGCCCCTAGCAACCTCAATAGTCCCCTGGCGGCCCCCTTGCCCCAGGTGAAAGCTGCCCTGATCTCCCGTCTGGACCCAGCCGTCAAGCGACTTCAAAATCAGGTGGAAGAGGCGAAAAAAGATCGACTGCAAAAGGCACTCGGCATCTGGATCCGGGATGCCGGGATGGCTGCCGGTTATGCGGTTGGATTTTCCGCTTTGGGCAGTTTCAAAGAACAGGGTTCTCTGTTGCGATCGATTTTCCCGGGACGTAGAAAGTCGCTCTGGAAATAGACAAATTAAAATCATTGATTGAACCCAAGGGGCCTTCGGCGGATGAATTCCGTTTTGTAGGCCTTCTATAAACCAGTAAAATCTATGGCCCCCAACCTTCCCGCTCCCCATAAACCCGACGGAACCCAAACCATTTGGTCTTAGGGGAGGTAGACAAAGGTGGACCAAGCAACCAGGGAGGCCATCCAAGCGCCAACATTTATGTGTTCCATCACGGCTACCAACAGCAAGGCCGGCGTGATGATGGCAAAGGTGAACTTAAAGAGGACCACCGCGCCCAGGTTCAGTTGGCCTTCTCCCCAAGGCTGATCCCAATTGAGGAGACCAGCCCACTGCAGGCCACCGATGAAGGGTTCAAGGGGCCCACTGACTGGGTCAAAGACGAGGCTGGAGCCAAACATCACCCAGAGCACAGACGACAGCCACGGCAGCGAAGCTCTCATAACCATGGTGTTGAGCACATTGCGTGTCCGGCTAAGACCCCGTCAAACAAGGCCAGGGCAGGATTCATCAACAGTACCCGGGTAGCCCAGAGCAGAAGAAAGCAGTTATTGGCGCCTAAAAGCATATCGGAACGCCCATTTCTAGCTATGTAGTCATCGCTATGAAAAGCAGTATTCAGGTAGCAAACACAAAATTGTCCGTCCCCACTCCCTGCCTTTTCTGTCAAGGGAGTTTGGGCACGGCAGCTTGCTTGCCGTTCTGCCGGTTCAGAAAGGCCACGAAGTCATCCATCACCGTGACAGCCCCATAGGCCGAGAGGTGATCGCCATCGCTATAAAGCAGATAGCCATTGCGCTGACGCGGGCATAGGCCCTTGGCTGGACAGAGGGCATCGGCTGGGTTATAAAGCACCACATTGGGGCGGTTGGCTAGCTGGCCTGCCAGTTGCTGGCGCAGGTAGGCGGCAAAGCGATTGAGCCCCTGGCGATCTACTCCCTGGCAATCGGTCGGCAACATCGGGCGGAACCACTGGGGCCGGCAGGTTTCCATGGGCACGCCGCTGCCGAATTCCGGTGTGGGCAAAAAGATGACAAAACGGGTCTCGGGGTGTGAATCGGCCAGTCGGCCCACCTGCTCGGCCCAGCTGGCAAGTGCAGATTCGCGGCTGATCGGCTGGCTGGTTTGGGGGGAAAAGTGTTGGCTGCGCAGGAGGGATTCCTCCGCCAAAAAGCCAGGATCGAAATAAAGGGGCGAACGGGATGACAGCACCACTACCCCTTTGTTTCCTTGGGGAAGGCCCGATGCCTGGCCCAGTGCCTGCCAACGTAGTTCCGCCACCTGGGCATGGGTTATGGCCTGTTCTTCGTTGATACCCGTTGTATTATTTGTATAGTAGATTGGCGGATAGGGAACCCCGATCACTGCGGCTTCGCTATAGCGCATTCCATGGCGTTCGCAGAGGTGATCAGAGGCAGCTTGGAAATGGTGTGCATGGCTATCTCCCACCATCAATAAACGGAATTGGCCAGGGCTGGAACAATCACGCCCGGTGCCGGTGGGGGTAGCCGCCATACTGAATTCGCCCGCTTGGGGATTGCCGCGATAGAGCAGGGCGGGCCCCTTGCGGGCCAAGCCCTGCAAGCCCAAGCTGCCCAAACCGGCCAGGGCTAAACCGCTGGCCACCACCCGCCACCGTTGGGGCCACCAAGCGGTCTGGCGGCAGGGACGTTCAACGAAACGCCAGGACAAATAGGCTAGCAGCAAGATAAGCAGGGCCTGCAATGGCATGGTCCTGGGCTGCAGACCAATGGTCCAGCGGCTGAGGGATAGCACGCTCCAATGCCAGAGATAGAGCGAATAGGAGAGCAGGCCGACAAATACCATCGGCGGCGAACTGAGTAAACCATAGGCCGCGGTGGAGGGCCGCAAGCTGGCCAACAGCAGGGCAGTGATGCCAACACTGGACGCCACCGGTAGCAGGCCGAAACCCAGAGGGGCGGCCATCAGGACCCCAAGGCCGAGCAATAAAGGCAGTGGGGGGAGGGCCCATCGAGATTGGTCAGTCTCGCCGTACCGTGAGGGCCCTTCGCTTGCGTCTTCCCCTGCGTCTTGGCTTAAAGAGACGCTACGCTTCAGGAGTATGAACATCAGGCAACCTACGCCCAGCTCCCAGAATCGCGATGGGAGCAGATAATAGGCAGCAGGAAAATCAACCCCAAGCCTTTGACTAAACATCACAAGAGAAACTATACTAAGTGGCAGCAAGAAGAGCAGTAGACGCCGGCTTCCGGCAGCGCCGCTACGGCCGAAACCGCTGAACCAAATTAACAGCGGAAAGATGAGATAAAACTGCTCCTCGACACCTAGGGACCAGGTATGGGCAAAGGGGTTCAATGCGGCAGCCGGCCGGAAATAATCGACCGCCAATCGATAAAGGGTGATGTTGCTGAATCCGAAAAGTGAACGCCAGCCCACCCCAAGCATCTGACCCGGTTCGTAGGAGACAAGACACAGCAACAGCGC
>CAMDWF010000127.1 GCA_945878795.1 Synechococcus sp. UW140 | reverse complement strand
CGGGCCCGCCAGTTCGCTGCTGCGTTGCAGCTGGGCGTCCAAGCCGGGGGCCGTCCAGAAGCTGCCGCTGAGGGCACTGCCCCCCTCCAGGCAGCGGTTGCCCTGGGGCTTGGTGCAACCGAGCATGGGAGAAAGGTAGTTTTCGGCATCGGGATAGTCCCCCATCCAGTTGATCAGAATCATCGGGAACGCCTGCTTATCGAGTTGCGAATAGGCGGTGGTTGATTCCATGCCGCTCACTTCGAGGCGCACGCAATCATCCAGGTCCCGTTTCAGCTGGCTCTGCCAGGTGAGGGCAAACAGCCGGTCGGTGGGCACATCGGAGAGAAAGGTGAGCGGCAGGCTGAGGCGCTTGCCGTTGCAATAGCCCGCCTTTTTGTAGAGGCTGCGGGCCCGCTCGGGGTTGAAGGCGGGCCAGGCCTCGGGGTCGGCACCGGGCAGGGAGGGCGGCACCAGGCTGCGCAGGCTGGGCCGCATCCCCAGGCTGACCCGTTGCTGGATCAGTTCGTGGTCGAGGCTGGCGGCAATCGCCTGGCGCAGGGTCGGGTTGTCGAGGGGGGGCTGGCTGGTGAGCAGGGAGAGAAAGCCGATATCCAGGGCAGGACCCACCCCTTCTTTGAATTCTCCCCTTTGGGCGCTGCGGTGCAGGGCCAGTTGGTGGTCGATTTCGAGGCTGCTTGATAGCAGCAGGTCGATTTCGCCGCTGCGCAGGCCCCCCAGCAGGGAGGTGGAATTGCTGTAGGTGGTGAGCGTCAGGCCGCCATTGGCGGGACGGCGCCCCCAATAACGCTCGAAGGGCACCAGCCGCTGCTGTTGCTCACTGAAATAGGCCAGGCGATAGGGCCCGGTGCCGACAAAGCGCTCGTTGAGGGGTTTATCGCGGTGGTTCTTGTAGGCGGTGGGGGAGACGGGGGTGAGAAAGATGGCCGACAGCAGGCGCGGCAGGGGGCTGAAGGGGCGCTTGAGGCTGAGTTCCACTTCGTAGGGCCCCACGGCCCGCACCGCCTCAACCCGATCGGCCAGCTGGAAGCCCAAGGTGCCGGACTTGATGAAGCGCTGCAGCGAAAACACCAGGGCCTCCGCATCGAAGCGGCTGCCGTCGTGGAAGAGGACGTCCTGGCGCAGGGGGATGCGGGCCCGCAGGCCATCGGCACTGAGCTGGGGCAGGGCGGTGGCCAGGCGCGGTTCGATGCGGCCATCGGCTTCGATCGAATAGAGCGGATCGCCCAGGGCCGCCAGGGCCTGCATCACGCCCACCCGCGAGGCCTTGATCGGATCCAGCGAATTGATGCGGCTGGCCTGGCCGACGATCAGGCTGCCGGGCGGCCGGACCGGCTGGCATGCCGTCAGGCCAAGGCCAAGCAACAGGAGCAGCGAGGAGGCGATCAGTGGCGGGCCTGGGCGCGGTGGGCGCTGGCGTCGCGGCACCGGGCGCTGCGGGCCGAGGCACGGCGGTCGAAGACTCCCGCCGGCTCCGCCAATGTCAGGGGTCTGGAGAGCGCGGATCTGGGGTCCCGGGGGGGCCGGCTGCTGCGGTGAATCCTGGGCTGGAGGCACTGCCGGCGCCAGAGGTGGGCCCCATCTTCCCCTACGGCGGTCAGGGGGCGGATTTAGAGGGTCCGCAGGCAAGCCGCCACGGTTTCCACCTCCGGCAGGGCCGTGATGGCGGCCAGGGCCTGGCGAAAGCGCGCCTCCTCCACCTCATGGGTGATGACGACGATTTCCGCGCCATTGCCAGCGCCACTGCCAGCGCCACTGCTGCTGGCGCTGGCAGTGGCGCTGGCCTCGTACTGGACGATCGATTGGATCGAGACCTCCGCAGTGCCGAAGGCGGTGCCGATTTTGCCGATCACGCCGGCCTCATCGCGGGTGAGCAGCCGCACGTAGTTGCGGTGGCGGGTGCGGGCGCTGTCTACCAATGAGCATTGGCGCCAGCGACTGGCGGCCAACAGGGGATCGAGGGCACCGGCGGGGGCCCCGAGCTGGCGGATGCCGGCGATGTTGAGGATGTCGGCGACGACGGCGGAGGCGGTGGGGCCGGCGCCGGCGCCGGGACCGAAGAACATCACCTGACCCACCGGGTCCCCTTCCACCAGGATGGCGTTGTTGACCCCATCGACGCCGGCCAGGGGGTGGCTGCGCGGCAACAGGGTGGGGTGGACGCGCACATCCAGGGCCACGTTGTTGTCGGCGGATTCGGGGCTGGCGCTGGCCTCGAAGCGCTCGGCCACGGCCAGCAACTTGACGACATAACCCAGCTGGTTGGCGTAGGTCACATCCCGCGCTTCCAGCCGATCAATGCCTTCGGTGGGGATGGCGGAGCGTTCGATGCTGCCCCCATAGGCAAGACCGGCCAGGATGGCGATCTTGTCGGCGGCGTCGCCCCCCTGGACATCGGCGGCGGGGTCGGCTTCGGCGTAACCGAGGCGCTGGGCATCTGCCAACACATCGGCGTAGGCGGCCCCCTCAGCGGCCATGCGGCTGAGGATGTAGTTGGTGGTGCCGTTGACGATGCCGCTGACCCGCAGGATGCGGTTACTCCCCAACGATTGCTTCAGGGGTTCGATGATCGGGATGCCGCCGCCCACCGCCGCCTCAATCAGCACATAAACGCCCCGATCGGCGGCGGCAGCGGCGATTTCTTCGCCGTAGCGGGCGATCACCGCCTTGTTGGCGGTGACCACCGACTTACCGGCGGCGATGGCTTGCAGGATCAGGCTGCGGGCCGGCTCCAGCCCCCCCATCACCTCGACAACGATGTCGACGGCCGGATCGTCGACCACCAGGCGCGGGTCCGTCACCAGCAGGGTGGGATCGAGGCTGACGGCCCGGGCCCGGGCCGGATCGCGCACCGCAACGCGGCGCAGGACCAGTTCGCCCACCAGGGGATGGCGCCCTTCCGGGCTGGCGAGGATGGCGGCCACCCCCGCACCCACCGTGCCAAGACCAAGCAAGCCGATGCCAATGGCCATGGGCCGCCGTGTCACAAACATCCCATCCTAGAAATTCACGCTTCGGCTGGGGTGGCCAAACGCACGGCCTGGGCCTGCATGGCCCGCAGGATGTTGAGGAAGCCATTCGCCCGCGAGGGGGTGAGGCTGGCCTGCAGCCCCGTGGCGGCCAGGATCGCCGGGTCGAGGGCCGCCGCCTGCTGGGGTGTCAGACCCTCCAGGCCTTCCATTAAAAGGGCCAGCAGGCCCTTGGTGATGGCGGCATCGGAATCGCCGCGCCAATGGAGGCTGCCGTCCTGGAGTGTGCCGACCACATACACCTGGGAGACGCAGCCCTTGACCTTGTAATGGTCCTGGCGCAGTTCATCGGGCAGGGGTTCGAGCTTCTTGGCCAGCCACAGCACGTATTCGTAGCGGCGCTTGGGGTCGGTGGTGCTGCCCAGCCGTTCCACCAAGCGATCGAGGGCTGGGCTGCCGCTGCTCATGGGGGTTCAGCTCTGGGTGGATCGCACGGCCCAGAGCCCGGTCAAGGCGCCAACCAAGCCCAAGCCCAGGAAGGCGTGCAGCAGGCGGTTGGGGGGATTGGGGGAGGCTTGGGGCAGCACCAGGTAGGTAGTGGCGGCAGGCCGGACGGCGCCGTTGGGCAGTTCGAGGTAGTCGCGGTGGCCGGGGCCCCCATCTACCTGCACTTCCCAGTCGGAGCGGGCCCCCGCTGGTAATTGGAAGTTGAGCTGGCCGCGGGCGTCGGTGCGGCCCAGGGCTATGGGGGTGCCACCCGGGGGCACAAGCCTGACGGAGGCATCGGCCACCGGCACCCCCGTGGAAAAGCTGCTGGCCAAAGCGAAGCTGGCGCCTGCCGCGCCCGTGTATGCCCGGCTGAGGGAACCCAGGGATTCAAGGGTGGTTTGGATGGCGTGGGCGGCCGCCGGCTGGGGATGCACGAAAGCCAGCAAGGCTGTGCTGGCCAGGAGCACTGGGGCGCCTCGCAAGGGGCGGAGTTGGGGGAAACCGGGGGCCATGGCCAGCGTTCAGGTGGATTTCCAACGATTGTCGCTGGATCTACCAGCTTGCACCATGCGGGCGATGGAACTGACCATCATCGAGAGGGCATCACAGTCACTGGCCCGATTTTCCAGTTCGGCAGCCAGCACCCGTTCGGAGGCGGTGCGGCTGCCTTCACCAACCAGGGACGCCACCGCCAGATGGAGAGCCGGGGGCTGGGAGGCATCGCGACGGGACGGCCGGGCCAGGGGCTGCAGCGGGGTGGAATCCAAGGCCAATCAGGAAGCAGTGGCCGAATCTTGGCAAATGGCGGCGGCCAGCGGGGGGATCTGGGCCCATTAGTTAAACCCTGCAACCTTGGTTGGTCCGCCGGTCTCATCCAGCCACCCCGAGAAGGGCACATCCCAGGGATCGGCGGGTAAGGACGGCACCACACAGGCGGCGGGCAGGACCGCCAGGGCGGGCAGCTGGCGCCAGGCCGGGTCGGCCCGCAGCCGGTCGTACCAGCCGCCACCCGATCCCAGCCGAATGCCGCGCTGGTCGATGGCCAGGGCCGGCACCAGCAGCAGGGCCAATGCCTGGGCCTCCAGGGGCGCTGATGCCATGGGGGCCGGGATGCCGCAGCCATCGGCGGTCAGGGGGTCGGCGGGGTGCCAGGCCCCGTAGGTGAGCCGCCCCACCTCGCCCACAGAACGGACCACGGGCAGGGCCAGGCGCCGGCGCAGGGCCTCGGGCCAGCGCTCCAGCAGGGGCCGCCAGTCCGGTTCGCTGCCCACGGGCCAGTAGAGGCCGAGGCGGCTGGGGCCTGATTGGTGATTGGCCCGGGCATCGGCCGCCTCTAAGGCCAGGGGCAGGGCGGTGGCCAGCACCTCCAGCAGGGCCGCCTCAGCCAGCGGCAGGCTTTGGCGTCGCAACTGGCGGTAGTGGCGCCGCAGGGAGTCTTTGGGGGCCCCGGGCGGGGGTGGGGACGCGGGCGGAGGCGGCAACGGCTGCATGGGGGGAGTGGCCCGCCTCAGCGTTGGAACCAGCCGGTGAGGGCCACCGCCAAGGCATCGGCGGCGTCATCGGGGCGGGGCGGGGTGTCGAGGTCGAGTTCGCGCATCACGGCGGCCAGCACTTCGTCCTTGGGGGCATGGCCGTGGCCGGCCACCGCCAGCTTGATCTGCATCGGCGGGTATTCGACCACCGGGATGGCAAAGCGGGCCAGGGTCATCATCACCACCCCCCGGGCCTGGACCACGGCGATGGTGTTGCTGGAGCGATAAAAAAAGAATTTTTCCACTGCCGCCAGCTGGGGCTTCCAGGCCCGGATCAGTTGGCGCAGGTCGTTAGCGATTTCGACCATGCGCTGGCCTTCGCCCTGGCCGGGATCGGTGCGGATCATGCCGCAATCCAGCAGGCGCTGGGAGCCGGCGAGCCCCCCCCGCCGCTCTTCGAAATCAATGACGCCGTAGCCCACCCGGGCCAGGCCGGGATCAATACCGAGGATTCTCATGGGGGCCGACACCTGGCCCCATGCTGGGGGGCCGGCCGCGGCGGTCAAGGGGTGCTGGCGACCGTTCAGGTCTTCGAGATGAACAATTGGGACAGAAAGAACAGTGAGAACAGAAGGCCGGCGCCTGCCAAGGCCGGCAGGACAACGGAGGTGCCACCGGGAGCGGTTGTCGAGGCGAAAGTCAGCCAGGGCATGACCAACAGCGTCAAAAGGACGCCCTGTCATTTAGCACCACTGGCTGATCAGGATGCGGGGGCTGTAGGGAGTTGCAAAGTTTTCTTTTAATCTGCCGCCATGGATCCGCTGCAGATCGTCTGGTTCAAGCGGGATCTGCGGCTGGTGGATCACCGGCCCCTGCTGCAGGCCTGCCAGCAGGGGCCGGTGCTGCCCTTGGTGGTGGTGGAGCCGGAGCTGTGGCAGCAGCCGGATGCCTCGGCCCGCCAGTGGGAGTTCTGCGCTGAGGGCCTGGCGGAGCTGCGCCGGGACCTGGCCCAGTTGGGTCAGCCCCTGGTGGTGCGGCTGGGAGCGGTGGAGCAGGTGCTGGAGCGGGCCCGTCGCCAGTTCGGCATCGCCGGGCTGTGGAGCCATGAGGAAACGGGCAACGGCTGGACCTACGCCCGCGACCTGCGGGTGGCTCAATGGGCCCAAAGCCATGGCATCAGCTGGATTGAGATTCCCCAGTTCGGTGTGATCCGCCGGCTGGGCAGCCGCCAGGGCTGGGCGCGTCGCTGGGAGGTGCGCATGGCCGAGCCGCTGGCGCCGCCCCCCCAGGCCCTGCCCCCCCTGCCGGGCCTGGATCCGGGCCCCATCCCCACCGCCCACGACCTGGGCTTGGCCGCAGACCCCTGCCCGGGCCGCCAGCGGGGCGGACGCCAGGAGGGCCTGGCCGTGCTGGAGAGTTTTTTGATGGCCAGGGGGGCCCGCTACCACCGGGAACTCTCCAGCCCCAACAGCGCCGTGGCCAGTTGTTCGCGATTGTCGCCCCACCTGGCCTGGGGCACCCTGTCGATGCGGGAGGTGGTGCAGCGCGGCCGCCAGCGCCGCGATCAAATCAAGCGATTGCCCGAGGGCCAGCGGGGCGACTGGTTAAGGGCGTTGCGGGGCTTCGATGGGCGGCTGCACTGGCATTGCCATTTCATCCAGAAACTGGAAAGCCAGCCAAATCTGGAATTCCGCGAGCTCCATCCGCTGACGGCCGTTGCCGGGGCCACTGATGCAGAGCGATTAGCAGCCTGGGCCGAGGGGCGCACGGGCTTGCCGTTTGTGGATGCCTGCATGCGCTCGTTGATTGCCACCGGCTGGATCAACTTCCG
>CAMDWF010000126.1 GCA_945878795.1 Synechococcus sp. UW140 | reverse complement strand
GGGCCAGCAGGGCCAGCAGCCGTTTCCAGTAGGGGCTGGCCATGGGGCTGCCTGGATCTGGAAGCGGCAGGGGTGGGGGACCGGACAACCGCAGGGCCTCGGGAAAGATGCGAAAGGATTGTCCCGCGCCGACTGAAGGCGACGGCCTGGCTGGGGCCCCTCCAATACGATGGCGCCAGTACCCCAGGTGGCTGTGTCCCTTCGCCTCGTGCTGGTCCGCCATGGACTCAGCAGCTTCAACCTGGAGAACCGCATTCAGGGTCGGTCCGACCTTTCCTGCCTAACGGACACCGGGCGCGAGCAGGCCCGCTCCTGCGGCCTCAACCTGCAGGAGGTGTCTTTCACAACGGCCCTGTCGTCCCCCCTGAGCCGTGCCCGCCACACCGCCGAAGAGCTGCTGGCGGCCCAAGGCCATGGCGTCAGCCTTGACCTGGACGATGACCTGCTGGAGATCGACTTGGAGCCCTGGAGGGGCTGGACACTCAGCGAACTTGTTCAGCGGGCACCCGAGCTGGCGGCCACCTGGCGCCATCGCCCGGCCGAACTGGAACTAGAACGGGAAGATGGCCGGCGCTATCGACCGCTGCCCGAGTTGATGGTTCAGGCCGCCCGCTTCGCCGATCGCCTGATCAGCCAGAACGGTGAAGCAATCGCCGGCCCCACGGTTGATGCCAGTGTGCTGGTCGTCGGTCACAACGGCATTCTGCGGGTCTTGGTGCTCCAGTTGCTTGGCATGGGTTTGGAGGGCTTTCTGCGGATTCGGCTGGATAACGCTTCGATCTCAGTCTTCAACCTGAGCCGCCGGGCTGACGGCAGCCTGGAGGTCCAGATCGAGTCCCTTAATGGCACCTCCCACCTCGACGCCCCCCTGCCCCGCCGAACCGCCGGTCCCCGGCTCCTGCTGGTGCGCCATGGCGAAACCGACTGGAATCGCCAGGGGCGTTTCCAGGGGCAGATCGACATTCCCCTCAACAGTCGGGGGTTGGAACAGGCCCAGGCGGTGGCTGAGTTTTTGGCCTCGACACCGATCCAGCGGGCCTACACCAGCGCCATGGCCCGTCCGCGCCAAACCGCTGAGGCGATCCTGGCCTGCCATCCCAACGTCCCCTTGGTGAGTACCCAGGGTCTGCGGGAAATCGGGCACGGCCACTGGGAGGGCCGCCTGGAAAGCGAAATCGCCACCCACTGGCCCGAGCTGCTGGCCGCTTGGAAGCGGGCCCCGGAAACCGTGCAGATGCCCGAGGGCGAAAATCTCCAGCAGGTGTGGGACCGTTCCCTGCAGGCTTGGCAGCGGATTGTGAGCAGCCTCGATAATGAAGAAACCGCCCTGGTGGTTGCCCATGACGCCGTCAATAAAACTCTGATTTGCCACCTTCTCGGCCTTGAAGCCCGCCACATCTGGGCCGTCAAGCAGGGCAACGGAGGGGTCACGGTGATCGACTACCCCAACGGCGACGAAGGCCCTGGGGTAATCACCAGCATGAATCTTACCCGCCATCTGGGCGGCGTGCTGGATCGAACCGCCGCCGGAGCCCTCTAAGCCGGCTGAGGCCCCCATGAACGACCCGCACCTGCTGCTGCTGCACCGGGTCAACCTGATGGAGGGCCCGGGTCGCCCGACCAAAGTGGTGGATGCCCTGATCAGCGGCCAGCGGCTACAGGCCCTGGCTGAACCTGGGGGCCTGCAAGGGCCCTGGCAGGGCCCTTGCCAAACCATCGATGCCCAAACCTGCTGGCTGGCCCCTCCCCTGGTGGATCCCTACAGCGTTTTGGATGACCCCTACTTGGGCCGGGCCGAAACCCTGGCCAGCCTCTTGGCGGCTGCCGCTGCGGGGGGCTACGGCAGTGTGGCGCTGCTGCCCTGGGCCAGCGCTTGGAGGGACCGGCCCGAGCGGCTGGTGGGGCTGCGTTGGCCGGCGCCGATGCATTTGCACCTTTGGGGCAGCTTCAGCCTCGAAGGCCAGGATCGGCACCTGGCCGGCCACGGGGACCAGTTGGCGGCCGGTGCGATCGGGCTGGCCGCTGGGGACAGCCTGCCCCCCTTGGGGCTGCTGGAACGGGGCCTGAGCCTGGCGGAAATGGACGACCAACCCATCCTGCTGCCGGTGCGGGACGACACCCTCTGCCGCGATGGGTTCGTGCGCGAGCGGGTGGAGGCTTTGCGGGCCGGTTGGCCGGTGGATCCGGCCCTTAGCGAAATCCTGCCTTTGCAGACCTTGCTCACCCTGGCGGGCCGCCTCCCCCAAGCCCGACTAAGGCTGATGAATCTCTCCACCGCCGAAGGGGTCTCCCTGCTGCGCCAACACCAGCCCCAGCACCCCTTGGCCAGTGTCTGCTGGTGGCACCTGATCAGCGACAGTGGTGCTCTGGAGTTGGCTGATGAGGGCTGGAAACTGGTCCCGTCCCTAGGGGGCCCTGGAGACCGACGGGCCCTGATCCAGGCCCTGGCCGATGGCGTTATCAGCGCCGTGGCGGTTCACCACCAGCCCCTAGATGCGGAAGAACAACTCTTGCCCCTCGACCAGCGCCCTGGGGGCCTGGCGGGCCATGGACTGGTGCTGCCCCTGCTTTGGCAGGAACTGGTGCGTGGTCACGGCTGGCAGCCAACCCTTTTGTGGGAAAGGCTGTGCTGGGGTCCCGCCCGTTTTCTGGGTGTGGAGGAAGAGGTCTTGGCCCCCGGCAGCCAACGTTGGCTTCTCTTTGATGCCGAAAAGCACTGGCTCTGGAATGCTCAGAGCGCAAGGTCCTTGGCTGCGAACCAGCCCTGGCTAGAGCGACCCATGGTTGGTCAAGTGGTCGCCAGCGGACTTACTGCTGTGACTGAGTGGTTGGTCCCAGGCTTCCCATCTTGTTGAAGGGGTAGAAGCGCCAGAAGGCTCTACCAATGATCTCGCTCTGGGGCAGAAAGGGCCCGCCGGGCCAGAAGCGGCCATCCCAACTGTTGCCCCTGTTATCGCCCAGCACGAGCACATGGTTCGGGGGCACCACTACATCGAGGGTCAGGCAAGGGCCGACCCCCTGGGCGTTTACCGGGCAGGAATTCTTGACGTAGGGCTCTGCCAGCCTCTGGCCGTTGATGGACACCCGGCCGCTGGGATCGACCGCCACCCTCTCGCCGGGAAGGCCTATAACCCGCTTGATGTATGCATCGCAGGCGGGCTGTTGAAGGCCCTCCAGGGAACCGATGACGGGAATGTTGACCAGGAGGCAGGTGAGGGGACCACGGGGCTGCTGGGGGCTAAGCACCGGGTCGAAGTGATGGGGGGCATGGAAAACAATTATTTCGCCGCGCTGGGGCGCCCGGCCTCGATAGCTCAGCTTCTCCACCAGCAGGCGATCCTGGAGCTGGAGACCTGGCAGCATCGATCCGGAAGGGATGTAGCGGGCCTCGAGCAGAAACTGGCGAATCCCCAGGGCCACGGCCAGGGTCAACACCAAGCTGCGCCAGAAGGCCCAGGGGTTTTCAGGATCTTCGTCCCGATCAGGGCGCCGGGATCGGGTGGGATTAACCCGGGTGTCTGGTGCGTCGACAGCGGGGGAATGGGCCTGGGATTCCTTCGGGCTCAAGGCACTCCGTCAGGTAGGTCGGGGTTCCAGCCAGAGTAGGCACTCCCCAGCCGTCAGGCCCCCATGGCTCGCCCCCGCTGGCATGCCGCCTTGCCGGTACCGGCCCATCGCCTTGGGCGGAGTTGGGATCGCTTTGTGGCGATCTGGGCGACCATCAATTTGCTGTGGGTGTTCTTCGACCTCAGCTATGTGCCGCTGAGGACCTTCTGGCTGCAACGCAATCTTTATCCGATTCCATCTGCACCCCTCGCCCTGCCGCTGCGCTTCCTGCCTGATGTGACGCCCTGGATGGACCCGATCAAGGGTATTGAGCCCCACCGGGAAACCCAGGCCTACCAGCGCAGTTTCCAAGAGTTGGACCAGGCCATGCTCCAACCCGCCCCTGCCGGAGTGCCCCTCGCTCTATCGCCGGAACAGATCCGCCTGTTGCGGCGCCAGATCCGGCTCAACGAGCAGATGATCGATACCAATCCCTTCGAAGCGACGGGGGCCTCTGGCACCCTGGAAAAGATCAAATTCCGCCTGCGCAACCGGGCCAATCTTGACTCGGCCAAGGAGTCCGCCGCCCAATTGCTCGATCCCCATCGGCTCAACAGCCAAATCTGGAAATCGGAGCGCCGCTTCTGGAACAAAGAGGTGCTGCCCCTCGTGGCCACCAACTACTGGCGCTCGATCGACAACAATGGCCGGCCCACGGACCACTTCTGGCGCTACGACCTGGTGCTGTTCCAGAGCGTCTTTCTCTTCGACATTCTTTTGCGGGCGGTGCGGCTGCGGCGCCGTCTACCTGGTCTGAGCTGGAATCAGGCCCTGTTGCGGCGCTGGATCGATCTGCCCCTGCTGTTGCCATTTTGGCGCTGGCTCCGGTTGGTGCCGGTCCTCGAGCGGCTACAGACCAGCCGGCTGATCAGCATTGAGCCGCTGCGGGCCGTGATCAGCCGGGGCGTGGTGGCTCTGCTGGCAGTCGAGCTGTTCGAGGTGCTGGCGTTACAGCTGCTGGACGGCCTGCAGCAGCTGATTCGTTCCCGGCGCTGGCCGGAGCGGATCCGCTCCCTGCGCAGCGACCGAAGTGTGCTCGCGCCCCGGGATCGCCAACTGCTTGAGCTGCTGCGGATTTGGGGTCCGATGCTGCTGGTGGAGGTGGCCCCTCGCCTGGCCCCTGAATTGCAGGGGGTTTTGGGCCATGCGTTGCAGCACAGCCTGCAATCGTCGCTGATTCCTACCTCCCTGAGGGGGCTGCAACCGCTGCTGGAGATGGAAAAAGGGTTTAGCCGCCAATTGGCCGGCGGCATGGTGGAGAGCCTCATCGACATCAGCCGCAGCACGGGGGATCGGCTGGGCCACAGGGATGACCAACAACTTGCCCTGCTTCAGCGCTGTCTGGACCGCTTCTGGGAGGAGCTGGCCGCCTCCCTGGAGCAGGGCCCGAACCTTGAGCGCTCCCAACAGCTGCTGTGCGCCTTGTTGGAAGCGCTCAAGCGCAACTACCTCAGCCAAATCAACCGGGCGGGTATCGACGAACTGATCGACGAACTGGATCAGCTGATGGGCCTTGGTGGTTCCGATCGGCCCGGGGGGCCTGCAGCGAACCAAGGCGGGATCAGGGGCTCAGCAGGACCTGCTCCCACTCGTCCTGACGAAATCCGGTGAGGATGGGGCCGGTTGGGGTGACCAGAAAAGGACGTTTGATCAGGCGACCATCGTCCGCGAGGGCCTGCAGCAACGGCCCATCTGCCATTGCCTTGACAACAACGGCGCCCAGGGCGCGGTAGCTCTGGCCGCTGGTATTGAGCAGGCGGGATCGGCCACCTGCCTGGGCCAGGGCGCGACGCAACAGATCGGGGGTGGGTGGAGTCTTGGTGATGTCGACCATGGGCAACTCAAGTCCATGGTCTTTTAACCAGCCCAAAGCTTTTCGACAGGTGCCACAGCTCTTGTAGCCGTAAAGGATGGCACCGGTCTCTTCGTTGATGGCCATGGACAAATTCAGCTGCGGCCCACCAGGGCCTTGAGGGCGCCTACCAGGCTGTTGGAGCCCTTGCCGACCCCGTCACCGGGATTGGTCCGCACGGTGACATCACCGTTGACAGTGGTGCGGCAGCTCAGGCGGTAGTTGGCGGGGCGGTCGGCGAGATAAACCTCCTCGACATCGCTGCGGGGGGAAAGGTTGCGGCCCCCCTCAACTACTTCCATCACGCAAGTGCCGCACTGGCCCAAACCACCGCAGTTGTTGAAATTGTTGAGGCCCTTGTAGGGGTTGATGCCGGCATCAAGGGCTGCTTTGCGCAGGTTCGCCCCCTCGATGCAACCCACCTGCTGGCCTTCCTTTTCAAAACGGATGGTGGGCACGGTGGATCAAGTTATGGGCGCTTCATAACTTAAGACACGTCCCGCCCCGATTCCCTAAGCAGGGCAGGCTTGCAACCGCGTGTCGCAAAGAGAGGAGGAGGAGGAGGAGGAGGAGGCGGCGGTGGCGCTGCTTAGCATTCCGCTATCGCTTGGGTGCCTTGTCCTTTACCGCCGCAGCCCGCTACGACCGCATTGCCCAGCTCGTGATTCCCGGGTATAGCAGCCTTGCCCGCCTTGGGGTTGCCCTGCTGGCCACCTCCCCCTTGGGGTCAACGCCAGGCGCCGCCATCTTGGTTGCCGGCTGCGGCACGGGCGCCGAATTGCTGGAAGCCCGGCGCCAACGCCCTGATTGGCGACTGACCGCAATCGATCCTTCCCCGGCAATGTTGGCAGCCGCTCGGGAAAGATTGACCAGCGAGCGAGGCAACGCCGGCGAAGGCATCACCTGGCAGGACGCCAGGCTCGAAGATCTCAATACCACCAAGGGCTTCGACGGCGCCCTTGCGGTTCTCGTGCTGCAGGGCCTCCCCGATGACGGCAGCAAACTGAAATTTCTCACAGCCCTAGCCCGCAGCCTGCGGCCGGGCGGGCAGGTGCTTCTGGTGGATCTGATGCAGGGTGGGAAGTCGGCACTCCAGGAGCAATTGGCGGCGGCGCGACTGGCGTTTCAGCTGGCAGCTGGTCCCCTGGATGGGGTAACCACCGGCAACGAGGAACCCCTGCGTGGACTCACAGAAGCTGTCCATCCGATCGGATCGTCCCGATTGGCTGCCTTGGTGGAAGCGGCCGGCTTCAGCGACCCGGCACCGGTATTCCGGGCCCTGGATTACGAGGGTGTGCTTTTGCAACGCCTTGAGTAACGAGTGGTC
>CAMDWF010000125.1 GCA_945878795.1 Synechococcus sp. UW140 | reverse complement strand
GCAGATGGGGCGCCACTTGGCGTAAACGATAAGCGCCCAGACTCGATAGATTTAAGTTCACTTTCGAGTTTGGCTTGCTCAATTTGTAGGTTTTGCCATTCATTGGCGAGTGAGTTGCGCCGACTTTCAATTGTGGAGACCATGGCAATCGGGTCCACCATTTTATTGATTTCGCGAAAGCGGCTTAGCTGGGTTTCGAGTGTGGCCACATCTCGTAAAATAGCTGGGGCTTGTTGATCAAGATATTTGACGCCTGAGTTTAGGGTCGCTTGGCGTTGGGAGAGAGAAAAAGCAACATAATCGTTTGCTAATGCGCTAAGCACGGCTTTCCCTTTTGTCGGATCTGGCCAGCGAAGATCGACTTGTATTACATTTTGCACACCTGCCGTATCCATGCTTAGGTTATTAGCAATTTCTTCATTAGATAAGCCAAGCCTGGTCGCGACGGGGGCGGTCAGATAGGGACTACGCAAAAGGACCATCAGGCTTGGAACATCAAATCTCTGCTTGTACCGTGCAATGGCTTCTATCTTGCCTCCATCTCCTGCAACCGGCGAACCACCTTCGTCAAATGGGCTACTTATTTGAAGCTGGAAGGAACCTTGATAAACTGGCTTGAATATACGTTCTCTAATTGTGTTGAGGGCTAAGGCGCCAGAGACAAGGGCTGAAGTGAATAGAAAAAGGGTTTGTCGGCGTTTAATGGTACGCAGCAGATTTTGAATGCCTTTTTCTCGGCTTTCACCGGCTAGGGGAGAAAAGCCTATTTGGCCTTGCTCCGCCGGCCCGCTTTCTAAAGCACGGGTACCCAGTGGCACCAGTCCACCTAACGTTGGGTCGCCCCCAGGCGCTGGAAGCAGGGGCGCACCGGCTCGGGTCACGGCAAATCAGCTCAGATCTTTGGTATTTTAGGCCCATGCAAGGACCGGAGTACTTCGTAAGTGACCGCTTTTGCTTTCGGGTCTCGGAGGCTCCAGTTGGTATCGGTTAAGGTTCCCCAACGAACTTGCGGTTTTCGTGAGGAATTCCAGTCCAGACAACCTGTCTCCAATTCCCTTGCCTGGCCTTCCTGCTCCTCGGCGACAGGGTTTTAGTCGCTGGCTGGCCCTTTCTGCCGCCGCTTCCCTCGTCGGCTCGCCTGGGGGCCTTTTTGCGGCCCCGTTAAGAGGTTCTCTTGCGTCCGTTGATCCCGGGAGCCCGGAGTTGCGTATTCATGCTAATTATGCGCTAACGCCCAATTCACCCGGGCCTGTTTTGTTGGATCGCCGGCTGACGCCTAGTCCGTCGCCCGCGGCTGAGAGATCTCTTTCACTCCCCGAACTATATAGTGATCTTTATACTCTTGGCCCTGGCGATGGATTACAGCTAACTTTTTCGGATCCCGAAGCCAAGTCCTTGGGCGGTACTTTTGGCATCTTGGCTGACGGCACTACTACATTGCCACTTGTTGGTTCGGTTCAGCTAATTGGTCTCACCATCGGCCAGGCAACACGTTGGTTAACCTCTCTCTACTCCAAGCAGCTGGTTCGACCACAATTAACTCTAACCCTAACATCTCCTAGGCCTGTTAGGGTGACGATTGTTGGGGAGGTAACTCGACCAGGTCTTTATCCTCTTGGTTCTTTCTCCAACCCTGTAGAGGCCATTCAAACTGCAGGTGGCGTCACAGTTAATGCGGATGCTCGCAACATCCGTTTACGGCGACTCGCCGGCCCCGCAGGTGCTCAAAAAGAAACAACTTTAAATCTTATTGATTTATTTGCCAATGGTAATCAGCTGCAAAATCCGGTATTGTTTGATGGAGACACTATAGTTGTCTCGCGATCTATACAGCCGGTCCCTGAGGAAGTCCTGGCGATAGGTCAAACTAATTTGGCGCCTCCGACCATCAGTGTGACTGTAATTGGGGAGGTGAAGGCGCCTGGACAGCTCGCCTTGCCTGCTAATACCCCACTCATAGAGGCTCTGTTCCGATCGGGAGGGTTGATACGGCGTCGGGCCAAGATGAATCGCATTGAATTGGTGCGCTTCAACCGCAATGGCACGACGACGCGTCAGATATTTTCCTACAAGGAGGATTTACCTGTTTCTAATTTGACTAATCCACCTTTGCGGAATGGTGACACTATAATTGTTCGCAGTAACCTTTATGGCAAGGCTCTGACTTTCTTTAATGATATTTCCGAGCCTATCGGTGCCCTCAATACTGTTTTGAATTACGCCAATTACTGGAATTATTGGAATAACAACAATAATAACAATGGCCGATGACCTCCCGTTTATCCTTTCACCCACTCCTTAGTCACCATGGATGATTATCGCCAAGCCGTTAACACCAGGGCCGTAGCATGGGCCCTGCTATCCCAGTCCCTTTGGCTACCTCTTGTAGCCATCGATTTTCATGACCGGTGGCAAGCGGAGGCCCGTCGCTCAAGTCCTCTCGCCCTGCCTCAGGCGGAGTTGGCGGCGTCTCTGCCTGCGCCTCCTTTGCAGAATCCCTCATCTTCGGATGACTTTGCACTAGCTGGCCGATCAAAAACTCCTGACAGTGGAGTTCTGCTCGGGGCTTCATCGCCCGCAGCCCATGCCCAGGTGGGTCAACTGCTCGATGGTTCTGAAAAAGCTATCTCAGTTGGCCAGGCTACGACCACCCGGCGAGCTTTCAAGTTCGCTTTGCAGGCCCCATCTCCGTCCTTATTAGTAGGGTCCCGCTCCTCAGCCGTTGGTCCCCTCGCCAGTGCCTCCGGCTACGACTTGTTGCAGCGTTCGTTCACGCCTGCGGAGCTCTTGGGAGGGCCTTTGACCTTGCATGATCTACAAGCTGCACCGATCCCGGCGGTCGCCCTCTCCGAGCGCGCCCGTCTGGCCCGTTCTTCTGATCCGTTGGCCCCCCTGCCCCAGGCCTGGCGGGAACCTATGCGTCGGGCCCTCAACGCCATCAATATCCCCTCGACCTTGAGGCCCCCCGTCCAGTTGGAGGCAGCCCGAGTGGTCCACGTGCCTTCGATGAAGGTCTCTCGTGCTGTAGCAGTACCTTTGGCGTTGCAGTCCGACGGCAGCGTTGATCTGCTGTCAAAACCGGAAGATCCAGCGGTCCTGGAGGCGATTCGCGGTTGGAGTGGTCGCCAGGATCTACCCGCCTCGGGTCGTCTAGCTCCGGCCATCGTGCATGTGGAACCCCTCAAGGAGCTGCCACCGCTGAGATCAACGGCGGTCAAGGCCCAGCCTGTGGTCAATGCTTCGGGATCCGTTGCGCCGGCATCGCCGGCTGCCGCTGCCCTTGCTGCTCCCCAGCCTGCGGTTGCTCCCGCACCCAAGTCTTCGGCCCCTGCTCCTTCAGCAGCTGTCTCTCCAGTCTCCGAGATCCGAAGGGAGACCCCTGCGCCCAAACCTGCTGAAGCGGCGGCAGCCCCGATCGTGGCCCCACAATCCACAGTGCCTTCACCTGCTCCGTCGGCTCCTGGGGCTCCCGCTCTAGAGAAAGCTCCAGCGCCGGCCCCAAGTGTCCCCCAGGCACTCTCCCCAGCACCTCCAGCTCCCCAACCTGCTTCGTGATGTTCCGCTCTCCTGTTGCCAGGTTTACCGCGGGCGTTGCTGTTTTCTTGGCGGCAGCGACCCCACCGGTTATGGCCCAGGGCCTCCAACCCCTGGCACCTTGGCGCCAGGTGGCCCCCCAGGCCCCTGCAGCCTCCTGGAGTCCCATTGCTGATCCCCGCGTCAATCCCCTGGCCTGGCGGCCGGTATCCCGGTATGAGGTACTTCCGCCAGCCCCACAACCTCAAGTTGCTGTCGGGACATCCATACCCGTTGTCGACCCTGCAACCCTGCCGGGCCCGATTTTTGGCATTGGAACGGGATACCACGGCTTTGCTGGGGATCGCCCCAGTCCTGTGTTGACCGGGCGCCTTGGCTATGCCTTCGGTGAAGAGTTAGGAGTTTCCCTAAGGCCCACTTATATTTTCTTGAACAGGGACCTGCAGGGTGTTGATAACAGTGATGGAGCCTTCCAGATGCCCATCACCCTTGATTTATTCCCCCGCGCACTCATTTCTCCTTATCTCGGCGGTGGCCTGGCTACTAACACAGATACCACCCACACGACCGATGCCATGCTCACAGGGGGAGTTGACCTCAATCTGTTGCCCCATTTGACCGTGGGGCTGAATGTAAACTATATTTACCAATCTGCTCTTGACGACGCCGACTGGGAGGCTATGGCTTTGCTTTATCTTCGTTTTTAGGAAAAAGCGTCGATGGCTTGAGCTTTTGTCTAAGATAATATTAATTATTCTTTAATTTTCGGCCACGGCTTCAATGGCAGCTGCAATTTTATCCCGTTGTTCGGCGTCGTAACCCCACCGCTCCAGGAAATCCACGTCTTGCCCTTCGCCCCGCGTTCCGGCCAGCAGCGATTCGAGGCGGAGCTTGACGAGATTGGGTTCTAGTAGGCGCAGCAAGGCGCGGCTGCGCTCACTGACTCGTTGGGACGCCAGGGCTGCCACCCTGTCTTGGTTGCGCTCGTGATGGACGGCCATGGCTGTGCCCATGGCCAGATTCATGGCGGTGAGATCGACAACCCCCTCGCCCGCCAGACGCAGGCGCTGGATCAGGGCCTCGGGCATGCGGTCCAGTACGGGTCCTTCCCCTGCCAACGCCACCACGAAGAAACCCCTCGCCCCATCGCGGCTCGTCACTAAATCCCAGACCCGCTCTCCCAGCACCTCATCGCTCAACTCATCCTGTTCCCATTCGTCCAGCCACTGGCTAGCGAGATCCATGGCTTCCCGAAACCCTATGGGATTCGCTACGGGATGGTCTGCATGGCTGGGATCGCTGTTCAGGTGGTTGCTCATGGGCTGCCAGGGGTGGGGGCGGGACGGCAGCCCGGAGGGCTGTCAATGTTGAGGATATGGATTCCACCCTCTCTGTTGCCAGCACCGATGAATTCCGTTCTGGGTTCGTGGCCCTGATCGGGCGTCCGAACGTTGGCAAATCCACCCTTCTCAATCAGCTGGTCGGTTCCAAGGTGGCCATCACCTCCCCTGTGGCCCAGACCACCCGCCATCGGTTGCGGGGCATCCTCACCACCCCTGGGGCCCAGATTGTCCTTCTGGATACGCCTGGGATTCACAAGCCTCACCATCTCTTGGGGGAGCGTTTGGTTCGCAGTGCCCGCACGGCCATTGGCGAGGTGGATCTCGTGTTGTTGTTGTTGGATGGTTCCCAGCCCCCAGGTGGTGGGGATGCCTTCATTGTCGAGCTGCTGCGCCAGGGTGGCTTCCCCGTCCAGGTCGCCCTCAACAAGAGCGATCAGGTCGATCCCGATCGGCGTTTGGCCGTGGCAAGGGAATATCGGCAGTTGCTTGATGGCCCTGTCGCCGAACCGATGGCGGGACCCCATTCCCGCCAATCCTGGCCCTTGCACCTTTGCAGTGCTCTGACCGGCGAGGGCACAGATGCGCTCGTGCAGGCCCTGAGTCTGGCTTTGCCCCTGGGGCCCCACCTCTATCCGGCCGATGCCGTGACGGATCAGCCCGAGCAGCTCTTACTTGAGGAGCTAATCCGGGAGCAGGTGCTGCATCACACCCGTGAGGAAGTGCCCCATTCGGTGGCCGTCAGGGTGGAGCGGATGGTGGAAGACGGGCCCAGGTTGGCGGTGCTGGCCACCGTTGTGGTGGAGCGCAGCAGCCAGAAGGCCATCGTGATCGGCAAGGGGGGGCAGATGCTGCGTCGCATCGGTGAGGGGGCCCGGCTGTCGATGCAGAAGCTGTTGGATGGGCCTGTGTATCTGGAACTCTTCGTCAAGGTGGTGCCCCATTGGCGCCGCAGTCCCACCAGGCTGGCGGAACTTGGCTACAACACTGACTGAGACAATGGCTGCGGCTGATCCTTCCCCTGGTCCTTGAGTCCCTTGAGTGATTTTCCGCCCTCCACCATCGAGGCGTTCCTAAGCTTCTGTGCGGGTGATTGGATTGCCCTTCGCAGCCAGTTCGCCCCCATCAACTCCAGCCAGGACGATGATGCCTGGCACGATTCCGAGCGGGGTGAGCTCAAGGTCGACCATCTGGCCCCAGCCACCAGCGAGGCCCCAGGAGGTCTCCGGGTCACCGCACCGGGGGGCACCGTCACCACCTTGACCTTCCTGGCGGATGGCCGGGCCCTCTTTGCCGCCCCCTGCCAGGAGACCGCCTCAGGCACTTGGCAATTCTGGCCTGACGGCACTTTGGAACTGGGCTGTCCCGCCGAGGACGGCAAGGTTAGTGAGCGGATCTGGTTTGCCAAGCCCAATCTGCGCTTGCGCAGCAGCCTGGCCCACCGGGCGGATGGGGAACCGGGACGGGCCAGCTTCAGTACGGAGATTCGCCGCGTCAGTCGGCCGCCTTCCCAGGCTCTGTGAAGGTGTTTCGCTGATGCGACTGGATGTGGTCAGTTTGATTCCCGAGGCGTTCCAGCCCCTTCGGGAGCTGGGGGTGATCGGCCGTGCCTTCGCTGCCGGCATCGCTGAACTCCATACCCATAACCCCCGTGATTACGCCACGGATCGCTACCGCAAGGTCGATGACCTGCCCTACGGGGGCGGAGTCGGCATGGTGCTGAAGCCCGAGCCGGTGTTTGCCGCCTTTGAGGCGATTCCGGCGCGGAGCGGCCGCCGTGTCCTGCTCATGAGTCCCCAGGGTAAGCCCATGCGGCAGGCGGATCTGCTGCGGTGGGCCGAGAACTACGACCAGTTGGTGTTGCTCTGTGGCCATTACGAAGGCTTTGATGAGCGCATCCGTGGCCTTGCCGATGAGGA
>CAMDWF010000124.1 GCA_945878795.1 Synechococcus sp. UW140 | reverse complement strand
CCAGGCGGTTGAGGCTATCGAGGGCCTCCCACCATTGGCCCGCCGCGGCCAGTCGTTCGGCCCGGGCGGTCTCCAGTCGGTTGCGGTTCCAGTTGCTGCGCAGCGCTTCCTGCAACGCGGCTGCCTCGCTTGGGTTGGTTTGGCCCAGGGCCGCCACGGCCCCCTCGGGATCCCCCCGGCTGAAGCGGCGCAGGGCTTCCTGCTGCAGGCGGGCCGTCGCCCGGCTGGCCTCGCTGCTGGCCTCGGGGCAGGCAGCCCCCGGCAAGCATGGCTTTTGGCTGCGGACGGGGCCTGGGTGCTGCTTGGCGGGCTGGGGTTGCAGCGCCATCACCAGCCCCGCCGCCGCCAGGACCACGCCAAGCCCCACCACCCACCAGCGGTGTTGAGGCCCAAGGGGGAGAGCCTTCCTGTCCATGGACGGGGGCTGGCGAACAGACAGCTTCCATGGTGGCCTCGCAGCGGCTGCCATGGCGTCAGCGCACCGGACCCAGGCTGAGGGGGTCAAGCTGCTGGGCGCTGCTCAAATCTTGGGCCTCCAGCAGCAATTGGCCGCTGGCATCGATGTGGAACCGCAGGCGCAGGCGGTCTTCTCCCCGGCGCCCCGGGCTTGCCAGGGGAAGGGTTGGGGCGGCTGTCGACCAGGTTTCCACCCGCGGCTGGCCGGCTCGCCGTCGGTTCAGCAGCGGCAAACCATCGACGAACATCACCTCCGCCCGCTCCTGGGGCAGGGGCTCTCCCAGCACTAACTCCAATTCTTCCTGGTCGTCCTGGCTGCAGGCCAGCACCACTTCCAGGGGCTGTTCGGTGGGCCACGGCTGGCCGGCCACGAACAGGGGATGCCAGCGATGCTGACCGGAACGTTGATCCCAGCAACGCAGGGAGACTCCCCGGGCCAACACATCCCGCAGCTGCACGCCGGGGGTGAGGGCCAGGGCCCCCATGGCGACGGCTTCGATGGGTCTGGCGCCGTGCAGGGGCACCCCGGGCAGCCGCTCCTGCAGCCAGCGGCGCAGCAGGGGCAGCTGGCTGCAGCCCCCTACGGGCAACACCGCAGCGATGGCGGGGCCGGCCAGGGCCTCGCTGCGGGCGGCCGCCAGCACGGAATCGAGCAGGGCGTCCAGCTGGGCCACCAGGCCCCGTTCCACCAGAAGCTTTTCCAGGCGGGGCCGATCGAGGCGCAGTTCCCGGGTTGTGCCGGTTGGATCCAGCCACAGGCCCAGGGCCTCCTCGCCCTCACTGAGGCGACATTTGATGCCTTCGGCCACCGTGAGCAGGGCCGGATCCGGCGCGGCATCGGGGCAGAGATGGGAAGCGATCCAGCGGTCCAGATCCCGTCCCCCCAGGGCCACCCCTGCCTTGCCGATCACCCGTGCCGTCCGCAGGGCCTGGCCGCTGGCCCCCAGGTCGCGCCCTGCGAAGCGCAGCAGCTGGGCAATGGGGGCCGCCCGACCCTCACCCCCTTCCAGCGCCACCAGGGCCAGATCGATGGTGCCGCCCCCCCCGTCGACCACCAGCACCCGGCTGCCCGGGGGCAGACCGGCACCGATCGCCGCAGCTGTCGGTTCGTCCACCAAGGCCACTTCGGCAACGGGCAGCTCCCGGCTGACCCGCTCCAGCCACTGGCGGTAACCCCGGTAGGTCTCAATGGGGGCCGTCAGTACCAGGCGATCCGGGCTCAGCTCGGCCGGTAGGGCCTCCCAGACACAGCGCAGCAGCAGGGCCCCCGCCGCTTCGGGATCCAGCCAGGGCGAATCCTGCATCCCCCCTGGCTGGTCAGGCTCGGGCCAGGGGTCAGCGCTGGCGGCACCTTGGCCGATTCGCCGTTTGAAATCCCGCAGCAGCCCCGGGCCTGGCTGGTCGGCCAGGCCGGCGTCGAGCACCTGGCGGCCGATCAGGGGGCGGCGTTGCTCGGGATGGCTGAGCCAGAGCAGGCTCGGAATGGTCGTGGGGTTGGAGCCGCTGTAGGGGGGCAGATCCAGGATCCGGGGCGGCGCACCCCTTTCCTGCCAGGCCACCACTGTGGTGCTGCTGCCGAGATCAATGGCGAGGGTGCCCGGCATGGGGAGGGAGGTCTGGGGAGGAGGTGGTGGGTCGGGCCCGTCCAGGGGCAGCCAGGTCAAGCCGTCGAGGGACGCTGCCCTAAGTTGGCATTAAAGAAGGCTTCCGAGATGCTCACCAGCAGTGATCTGAACCCCAAGGCACTGGCCAAGCGGGCCGAAAGCTTGATTCGTCATTCCAGCAATCGTTACCTCACCACCGTGCGCATCGCCTATCGGGCTAAGCAACGGCGTTTCGATGATTTCGACGGACTGCTAGACGATTCGATGATCAAACCTGTGCAACGAGCCATCATCGAGCTCAGCGACGAGCAGGACCAGCCTGACCTACTGCCCGGCTGATCGCGCCGTGCAGGTTGGGGAAGGGGAGGGTTGGCGCCTGGCCTTCAATCCCCTGAGGCAACCGTTTCCCGTGTTGGTGGGGGGCCGCAACTGGGCAGCGGAATTGGGTCTGGCTGAGGCGCAAGTATTGCAAAAAGCTGTCGCCAAGTTGGTCCAACAACATGCTGGCTTGGTTGGCCAATTGATGGCGGAGGAGGCCTTGAGCCTCGAATTGGAGACCCCCCTGGCTGATGGGGGCCAGCTTTGGTTGAGCCTGGAGGGAGATCGGAGCCAATGGTCCCTTGCTTTCGTCTTGACCCCAGAACCCGGGGTTCGGGGCTTGGAGGGGCATTGGGAGGCCGGGGCGACGGCGTCCTTTGCGGCGGCCTTAGGTACCCTCAGCCTTGCCTCAGTTGAGACAAGCGAGCAGGTAGCCACCGCAAGGCATCCCTAATCGGTGGCGCTTTTTACCGCCCCAGGGCGCTGACGGCGACAGTCTTGCCCCCCATGGCTGCTCCAGCAGCTGCGTACCAGGGGGGCTTCACCAACAAGCTTGACCAGCGGCCGGCCTAGCCCGGCGCCCCTAGCAATTCATAGAGGCGGGTCGCGCAAGCCTCAGGCACCGGCATTATCGAAAGCCTGTTGCCACGGCGCACCAGCGCCAATTCGTCGGGGCTGAACTCGGATCGGAGACGGTCCAGGGACAAAAGCGGGGCGAAGGTCTCCAGATAGGCTAGCCGCACACAATCCCAGCGCGGCGCTTCTGCTTTTGAGGCGGAATCGAAATATTTCGATTGCGGATCAAATTGACTCGGATCTGTGAGTCCCACCTCCACAACTTCCATCAAGCCGACAATGCCGGGCGGGGTGATATTGGAGTGATAGAAAAAGGCCCGATCACCGATGGCCATCGTGCGCATGTAATTGCGGGCCTGGTAGTTGCGGATGCCATCCCAGAGCGTGGTGCCATCGGCCTTGATGTGATCAATGCCGTAGACATCTGGTTCGCTTTTCATTAACCAATGGGCCATGGCACTCCAGGGGGGCTTAAGTATCAAAGTGCGGCCACAAGGGCCCGAAAATGGTCGCCGCGGGCTTCGAAATCGCTGTATTGATCGAAGCTGGCACAGGCAGGGGATAGCAGCACACTGGCCTTGCCCCAGGCCTTGGCCAGCTCGGCCGCCAGCGGTACCGCCTGTTCCAGTCCTGGGACCCGATGCAATTGGCCTGGGTAGCCGTCTTGGCGCAGCAGAGCTTCAAATTCTTCGGCAGCCGCCCCGTAGACCACCACCGCTGCCGCCTGCTGGCGCAGTTGGGCCAACCAGCCGCGGGCGTCCCCCTGTTTTGATTGGCCTCCGGCCAGCACCACCAGGGGGCCTGCCAAGGCCTTGAGAGCCACTTCGGCAGCGTCGTAATTGGTGGCCTTGCTGTCGTTGTACCAAGTGACTTGCCCCAGTTTGCTCAGGCGTTCGAGGCGATGGGGCACACCGGGAAAGCTCCGCAAAGAGCCTGCCATCTGCTCCGGAGTTAGACCGGCGTGCAGACCTACGGCCGTGGCCAGCAACATATTCTGGCGGTTGTGGGCCCCTGGCATGGCCAGGCAGTCCGCCGCAAACAGGGGTCCTGAGCGTCCCTGCACCTGGCCGTTCTCAATTGACAGCAGGGGGTCGAGACCCGCCGGCAGATCGCTGGCGCAACCCGCTGTGACCCAATCGACCCGGTCCCAGCTCGGCGCCTGGGAACGCAGGTCGGCATCGTCGGCATTCAGGATGCGCCGCTGGGAGCGTTCGATCAAGCCCCGTTTGATGGCCCGGTAGGCCTCGATGCTGCCGTGGCGTTCCAGGTGATCGGGGGTGAGGGTGGTCCACACCCCGATGGCGGGTGCCAGTTCCGGGGCCGCCTCGATCTGGTAGCTGCTCACTTCGACTACCAACCAGTCCGGAGGCTTGGCGCCAGGCGCCTGGCGTTGCAAGGCCAGTTCGGCGGCCGAGAAGCCGACATTGCCGCAGAGCGGCGCATCCCGTCCGGCTTCGCTGAGGAGGTGATGCACCAGGTGGGTCACCGTGGTCTTGCCGTTGGTGCCGGTGATGCCGATCCAGGGGGTTCCGGCCGTGGCTCGCCACGAGGAGCTGAGTTCGCCTTCCACCTGGATACCTTCGCGGCGCCAGGCCAGCAGCAGGGGATGGTCCCAGCGGATGCCCGGGCTGACCACCACCAGCTCGGGCCGGGGCAGGCCCCCGAAGGTGTCAAGGGTCAGGGGGGCAGCAAGCAGCACGTCGATGCCTTCCTTGGCCAGGCTTTGCGCCTGGGCCCGCAGGGCCCCGTTGTCCCGGCTTTCGACAATCAAAACCCCATGGCCTTGGGCACGCAGCAGCCGGGCGGCACCTATGCCGGACCTGCCGAGACCCAGGACCATGGTCGTTGGGAGGGCCTCGGTGGCCATAAAAAACCTGCCAAAAATTGTGAAGAATGGGCGATACTGGAATCGAACCAGTGACTCCTACCGTGTCAAGGTAGTGCTCTACCTCTGAGCTAATCGCCCGGATCATTTCCTGGTAACCAGGTGTCCGTTGGGCTGCCGAAGAACGTATTTAAGCGTTTCTGCCGACCCGAAGAAATTAGCACCAACCCAGCCGACCCACCTGCGGCGGCAGGACCGCGACGGCAGCGGCTGCGGCGCCAAGCACCAGCGAACCCCGTCAGGAGCGAATCAGATGGATCCGCCAGCGACCCCGTTTCGTTTCACTGACGCCTTCGACCCTCAACTCCCCCCGACCCTCCAGCTGCACCCGCTCCCCCACCGCCAGGTCCCGGCTCGGGCTGGTCACCACCTTCCAGTCGATGCGTACCGCCCCCTCCCGAATCAGGCTTGCCATGCGGTTGCGGGAGAGGCCGAATCCCGCCGAGGCCACCGCGTCCAGGCGCTGGGAGGCCTCCACCGTGTGCAGGTCCCGCTGGGGGCGCGGCGCTGGCAGGGCCAGTTCGGCCACGGGCCGCGCTTCGAAGCGCACCGCCACGGTGCGTACCAGCCCCTCGGTGCCCTCCAGTATCTGGGCCAGCTCGGCGCTGACGATGGCCTGGGCACCCCTGTCACCGCGGGGCCAGAGATCGCCGATTTGGTCGTCCCGGGCGCCGGCGTTGATCAGGGCCTGGCGGAAATCCGCTGCGGCGGCGGGATCAAAAAGAAAATTCCCGGCGAGCTCCAGCCCCATCACCCCGGGGGGCTGATCCTGCACCGGCAGCAAGGCTTCGCTGCGTCGCAAAAGCAGTTGGCGCCGTTCGCTGCCGGGATAGCCGCCTTCGCTGCCCAGGGTCAGCTCACTGAGGGTCCCCAGCCTGATTTCCGCTTCCTCGCGCACCGCGGCGCTCAAAAAACCTGTCCAGATGGGTTGCCAGGTCCGCAGGGCCGCTTCGGCGGCCGCCAGCACAGGCTCCAGGGCAAGGGCCCAGGGGCTCCCCGCCGCCATGGTTTCGCGCAACAGCATTCTTGGCCGTCCAACCGGCCCCTAAGTCTCCCCCAGCCGCACCACCGCCTTGGGCCGGGCCCTTTGCAGGGTGGTCCAAGGGATGTCTTGGCCGGCCGCCGGCTCCAGGAGCAGCAGCCACTGGCCTTCCTCCAGTCGATTGCGCAGGCCCCGTACCCGGTCCCCATCCTCGGAGGCCACGCTGTAGGCGGCGGCAAAGCTGCCCATCCAGCCGGAGACCAATCCCAACAGTCCGCCAACCACTGGTTCGCCCCAGGGGCCCAGGGCGGAGAAGGTGTGCAGATCGGTGATCTGGGTGAACGTGAGGCCCGCCAGGAAGCCGAAGGGCAGTAGCCAGCGGGCCATCGACCGCTGGCGGCGGCGGCGGGCCGTTGTGGGATCGAGCCTTTCGATCGTGGCCGGATCGGTTTCGCCAGGACCAATGGCCACTAATTGCAGCAGGGGAGGTTCCATGGCAGCCAGTTCATCCCGCAGGGCGCGCAACCGCTCCCGGTCGTCCAGCACCACCACAACGTTCAAGGACACCTCAACCCCCCGCCCAGCTCGGGCGCCGACAAGTCGCTCACTACACTGCACCCCGGCATGCCCCATCGGGCTGACCCCCTCTTCACGCTCCCCAGGGGCCTACCGTTTGCCCGACATGACAAAGGTTCTGGTCTCCGATCCCATCGACCAGATTGGGATTGACATTATTTCCCAGGTCGCCCATGTGGATGTGCGCACGGGCCTGTCCCAGGAAGAGCTGATTGACCTGATCGGCGATTACGACGCCCTGATGATCCGATCCGGCACCCAGGTGACGGCGTCGGTGATTGAGGCGGCCCCCAAGTTGCGCATCATCGGCCGGGCGGGGGTCGGCGTCGACAAGGTCGATGTCAAGGCCGCCACCCGCCGTGGCGTCTTGGTTGTCAATTCGCCCGAGGGCAATACCATCGCCGCCGCCGAGC
>CAMDWF010000123.1 GCA_945878795.1 Synechococcus sp. UW140 | reverse complement strand
GGGATTGGAAGGGGCGATGGGGCAGATAATCAAAGAAAAGTCCGAGGGTGACACCCACCATCAAGGCCGGTGCAAACCAGCAATTGAAGACAAAGGGCAGAAAATGGAACCGCATCGCCGCCAGCACGATGCTGAAGAAAATGGCCCGGGCGATGCCCCATTCCA
This sequence comes from Synechococcus sp. UW140, assembly GCA_945878795.1. Taxonomy (GTDB): domain Bacteria; phylum Cyanobacteriota; class Cyanobacteriia; order PCC-6307; family Cyanobiaceae; genus Cyanobium. The sequence goes on along the minus strand of CAMDWF010000123.1, from coordinate 6,654 downwards.
GCAGTTCGTAGCGGCGCCACAGGCGACGGCGGAAGAAGAAAACCTCGTGATAAAAAAAGCGTGGCGCAATCAGCCAGAGGGGACCGAAGGTGGAAACAATGTGATCAGGATCATGCTTGGGATCGTTTACATGGGCGTGGTGTTGCAGGTGCACCCTGGTGAACACCGGAAAGCTGAAACCCAGTAACAGGGCCGCACCATGGCCCATGACCGCATTCCAGAAGCGGTGGGGGTGGGCGGCGTTATGGCAGGCATCGTGGATAACAGTTCCTTCCAGGTGCAGGGCAAGAAAGCCCAGACCCAGCAGGACCGGTAGGGACCAACCTCCTACGAACCAGCCCCAGATGGTGAGGGCCGCCAGGGCGTAGCCGCCAAGAAACAGCCCCACGGTGGGATTGAGGGCCGCTGGCGGCCCCAGAAACTCCTTGGGGACACTGCGCAGGGTGGGGGGGGGAACCACCGTGGCGAGAGGGGGATCGGGCGATCGCACCGTGGCCTGGAACATCTCCTAAGTCGCAGTCGGATCGCCAAAGGATCTCCAGGTTACGAAAACTTCAGCTCAAGGCGTGTGGCTTTCGTTCGGGTCCGGATGCCCACCGGGGGACTTGAACCCCCACGACCTGAGTCACTGGAACCTAAATCCAGCGCGTCTACCAATTCCGCCAGGTGGGCTTGTGGTGACTCTAAGCAGTAGGGGCCGCCCCCCTGGCCGCTTGGGCGAGCAAGAATGGCGCCAACCGCTTGCCCGCCATGCTGGCCAACGTTGGGGGAAGTCTGGCTTTGGTGCTCGGTCTGGCTGTGCTGTTGCTGCCCCTCCTCGCCCCCGAACTCAGCCGTCCGAGGGATGCGGCTTGGGGCGCCCTGGTGTTGCTCCTGGGCCTGGCTCTGGTGACCTCTGCGGAACGCTTCACCGGTTCGCCGATGGTGGTGGTGGTTTGCGCTGGTCTGCTGATCGGCCGACTGGCAACCGAAGTAGGCCAAGCCCGCTGGCGCCAGCTCAGCCCCGAAGAACAGCAGCGGCTTGGCTCCTGGGAACGCTGGTCCACGGCCCTGGCCCAGTTGGGTCAGGCGGGGCTGGGCCTAGTGGGTCAAACCGGTGCGGCCGCAGGGGGGCTGGGGGGCTGGCTGGCCCAGCACCGCCCCGGGGCCCGGCGCAGCACCACAAAACGTTGGGTGCGGCCCGCCCTGGAGTCGGCGGCGGTGCCCCTCGCCGTTGCGGTTTCGGCTGATGGGACTCCGGCTGAAGCTGTTGCGGCTGAGCCGGTTTCGGCTGCGGTAGCTCCGGCTGTGGTAACTCCGGCGCTAACGGTTAAGGCCGCTGCGGAGGCTGGGGTGGTTGACGTTTCCCCTGGGCCTGGGGGATCGGGAGACGACGGGGCGGGATAATCCGACCTCCCGCTCCAAGGCGACCGTGACCGCCAGCCCGGCTTCCTACAAGGACACGCTGAACCTGCTGCAAACGCCCTTTGCGATGCGGGCCAATGCCAGGGAGCGCGAACCCGAACTCCAGGCCCTGTGGGCCCAGAAAAACGCCGAAGGTCAGAATCTCTACGAACGGTTGAGCCGCACCAATGCCGGCGAGGTCTTCACCCTGCACGACGGCCCCCCCTACGCCAATGGGGCCCTGCATGTGGGCCACGCCCTCAACAAGATTCTCAAGGACATCATCAATAAACATGTCCTGCTCAAGGGCCAGAAGGCCCGCTTCCGGCCCGGCTGGGATTGCCACGGCCTGCCGATCGAGCTCAAGGTGCTGCAGGCCATGGGCGATGAAGAGCGCCGGGCCCTCACCCCCCTGGAGTTGCGGCGCCGGGCCCGCGACTGGGCCCTCGAGCAGGTGGAACAACAGAAGCGGGGCTTCCAGCGCTGGGGCATCTGGGCCGAGTGGGACCAGCCCTATCTGACCCTGGATCCGGCCTACGAGGCGGCCCAGATCGGCGTGTTTGGCCGCATGGCCATGGCCAAGGCTGGGCATATCTACCGGGGCCTTAAGCCGGTGCATTGGAGTCCCAGTTCCCGCACGGCCCTGGCGGAGGCCGAGCTGGAATATCCCGATGGCCACACCTCTCAAAGCGTCTATGTGGCTTTTCCTGTGGTGTCCCTGCCGGGTCCCCTGGTGGCGCCCCTGCGCATGGCCGGCATCGAGGGTTTGACGGCGGCCGGCCATCGCGAGCAAGTGTTCGTGGCCATCTGGACCACGACCCCCTGGACCCTGCCCGCCAACCTGGCGGTGTCGGTGAACGGCAACCTGGAGTACGCCTTCTGCCGCGACCGGGGAGCAGCCCCAGAGGCGCCCCGCTACCTGCTGGTGGCCCTGGACCTGGTGGAGCGCCTGCACCAAACCGCCGGCTTGGACCTCGAGCCCCTGGTGACCCTCAAGGGCAGCGAACTGGTCGGCATCGAATACCGCCATCCCCTGCTGGATCGCACTTCGCCGGTGCTGGTGGGGGGCGATTACATCACGATTGAATCGGGCACGGGCCTGGTGCACACCGCCCCCGGCCATGGCGTCGATGATTTCAATACCGGCCGCCAGAACGGTCTGCCGGTGCTGTGTCCGGTGGATGAGGCCGGCATCCTGACGGCGGAGGCCGGGCCTTTCGCCGGGTTAAATGTGCTTAAAGATGCCAATGGCGCCATCATCACGGCCCTGCGGGATGCGGGGGTGCTGCTGGCCGAAAAGCGCTACGAACACCGCTATCCCTACGACTGGCGCACCGGTAAACCGACGATTTTTCGCGCCACCGAGCAGTGGTTCGCTTCGGTGGCGGCGTTTCGAGAGCAGGCCCTGGCGGCGATTGACCAGGTGAACTGGATGCCCGCCAGTGGCCGCAATCGCATCGAGGCGATGGTGCGCGACCGGGGCGATTGGTGCATCTCACGCCAACGCACCTGGGGGGTGCCGATTCCGGTTTTCTATCACCGCGAAACCGGCGAGGTGTTGCTGGATGAAGCCAGTTTGACCCACATCCAGGCGCTGGTGGCCGAGCGTGGTTCGGATGTGTGGTGGGAGCGCAGTGAGGTGGACTTGCTGCCCCCCGGGCGGGCTGGCGAGGCCGACCAATGGCGCAAGGGCACCGACACCATGGATGTGTGGTTCGATTCGGGCTCCTCCTGGGCCGGGGTGCTGGGAGGCCTGGTTCCTGGCGGGACGGTTGCCAGCACGGGGTTGAATTATCCAGCCGATTTATATTTAGAGGGCTCCGATCAGCACCGGGGTTGGTTCCAGAGCAGTTTGCTCACCTCGGTGGCGGTCAATGGTCTGGCTCCCTTCAAAACGGTGCTCACCCATGGCTTCACCCTGGATGAGAAGGGGCGCAAGATGAGCAAATCCCTCGGCAATGTGGTCGATCCGGCCGTGTTGGTGGAGGGGGGTAAGAACGAAAAGCAGGAGCCTGCCTACGGGGCCGATGTGCTGCGCCTGTGGGTGAGCTCGGTGGATTATTCCGCCGATGTGCCCCTGGGGCCCGGCATTGTCAAGCAATTGGCGGATGTCTACCGCAAGGTGCGCAACACGGCCCGCTATCTGCTGGGTAATTTGCATGATTTTGACCCCATTAAGGATGCGGTGCCGATTGCCGAGCTGCCGCTGCTGGATCGTTGGATGCTGCAGCGCACTGCAGCATTAATCGATACGGTGAGCAAGGATTTTGATGACTATGAATTCTACCGCTTCTTCCAAGCTCTACAGAACTTCTGCGTGGTGGATCTTTCCAACGTCTACCTCGACATCGCCAAAGACCGTCTGTACGTGAGTGCTGACGATTCCTTCCGCCGCCGCAGCTGCCAGACCGTGCTCCATCTGGTGGTGGAGCGCCTCGCTGGCCTGATCGCGCCGGTGCTTTGCCACATGGCTGAAGACATCTGGCAGAACCTGCCCTATCCCGTGGCCGAGGCCTCGGTGTTTGAGCGGGGCTGGCCCACGGTGCCGGAGGACTGGCGCACCCAGGTCAACACGGCTTATACGTTCGAGGCCCATACGCAGATCAAGGACCTGTTGCTGGTGCTGCGACCGATGGTCAATCGTCTACTAGACGCTGGCCGGCGGCCAGTGGTGGCAAGCCCGAATGCGGCTACCGAACACGAACCGATCGGCTCTTCCCTAGAGGCCCAGGTTCAGCTTCTTCTGGACGCAGCCGATGGGGAGGCGAAAGCGGCTCACTCAGTGGCCCTCGGGCTCGCGTTACTGGAAACCAGCCCCCACCCGGAAGTGGACAACCTGGCCGATTGGCTGCTGGTCTCCGCGCTGCATATTGGCGGCGAGACCCCCACCGAGACCCCCACCGAGGTGCTCGCCGAGGCCACTGAGGCCGGCCTCACCGTGCGCATCAGCCGGGCCAAGGGCCAGAAATGCGAGCGCTGCTGGCACTACGAAACCGACATCGGCCAGTTCTCCGCCCACCCCAGCTTGTGTGGCCGCTGCGTGGCGGTGCTGGCTCAGCCCAGCAACCGCGGCAGCAACAACCCCGACCGCTCCCGGTAGGCCTCAAAGCCGGGATAGCGGGCGAGGGATTGGTCCTTCTTGCGCATGTTTGGTAGAAACACCGCCAGGCCAAAAGCGGCCAGCACTGCATAGGGCAGCCAGTGCATCGCCACCATGGCAAAGGAGAGGTAGATGAGCACCTCGCCCAGATAGTTGGTGTTGCGGCAGCGGGCGAAAAAACCATCCTCAATCAGTCCCGGTTGCAGCTTGAGCACAAAGTGCTTCTGGGCATCACTGGCGAAATGCAGAAACACACCGAGCAGATTGATGGCGATGGCGCCAGCCAGCAGCGGCAGAGGCGGCACCGCGCCAGAAGCAATCAGCAGGAATGGAGCCAGCCAGTACAGACCCAGCAGCAGGAACATGACGATGGCCTGGGGCCAACCGATGGCCTGCTGCCACTGGCGGTCGGGGAAAATGCGCTCCTTCAGCAGCCACAGCACCCCGTAGGTGCCATGGAGCGCCAGGTACACCCAGGGGCCCACCGAAAAATTGCCATAGGCCAGCATCAGCCCAGCCACCACCAGGGATGTCAACCCCTTGTGGAGGTTGATCACATGGCGTATCTGCATGGGTGGGGGGTCGGGGGGTAGAAGCTAGAGCCTCAGGCTGAAATCGGGCTGGAGCCTTGCATCGCCGACGCCACAATCCGGGCCAACTGATCCGTTTCCACCAAAAAGCCATCATGGCCGTGGGGGCTTTTGATCAGCGCAAGGCCGCTGGCGCCCGGCGCTCCGCTGGCAAGGCGCTGTTGCATCGGCAGGGGAAACAAACGATCGCTGTCGATCGCCACCACCATCAGGGGTTGGTAGATCTGGCTCAGGGCTTGCTCAACCCCGCCTCGGCCCGTCCCAGATCAAACAGGCCCATGGCATGGCTGAGCACGATGTAGCTGTTGGCGTCGAAGCGCCGGGCCTATTTGTCGGCATGGTGGTCGAGGGCCAGCCGTAGGGATCCTCACCGATCTGGTCAGCGCTGCAGGCGGCCGCAGTGCCGATCACGATGGCGGCGGCCACCCTGCTCGGCTGGGCCACCAGCCACTCGAGCAACTGCATGCCACCGAGGGAAAGTCCGACCATCCAAGCCTGTCGCGTAATGCCCAAGGCATCGCTCAGAGCTCGTTCCACTGCAACCATGTCCGCCACGGTGATCGTCGGGAAACGACTGCCCCAGCGCCGGCCGTTAGGAGCTAGAAAGTAAGGGCCCGTGCTGCCCTGGCATCCCCCCAGCACGTTCGCGCAAACCACAAACCAACGACGACCACCAGCCGGGGTGACGCTGGCCAGGGGGTCCCCCTGTTGTGGTCATGCCCTAAGCGGCAACAGCCCCGAAGCCCAGCTCCAGGTCGGCAAGGATGTCAGCCAGGTTTTCGATACCCACCGAAAGTCGCACCAATCCGGTGGTAACGCCGGTGGCCTCCTGCTCTTGGGGGGTGAGTTGGGAGTGGGTGGTTGGGTCTACCACCTACCCGGCATGGATCTGCTTAGTTTCGAACGACCAAGAGGTGGTCATGACTTTAATCGAATTTGGCCGACCCTATGGCCATGGGCTGGGGGTCCCATAGTGGCGATCACAAGGTGGTGTGGCTGAATCAACAGGTGTTTGGTTCCTGCCTAATGCTTGGGCTGGACCACGACCAGACCCGCAAGCCCCTTAACGAGAGCTGGAACTACACCAAAGCAGGTAGTGTCATCGCAGCAATGTGATCGTGTGAATTCAGATACTTGGAGCCACGCTGCTTCAACATAATTTGGCTGAGTTGTAACTGAACATCCTGATGGCCTCAGACCAATTCTACCTTTTCACCGCATTGGCTGCTTTTAATTCAGCCGTTCAAGCCCAGCTTCGCCAGGTTGCCTCCCCCGAAGACATTGTTGCGATTGCAGCTGAATACGGCTTTGCAATCACCCTGCAGCAGCTTAACTTTTTTCGACACGACTCAGCTCCGACCATCGAATCTGGGCAGACAAAGGCGACGCTTGGCGAGAGGATTTCTTCTCAGGCAAGCGCCAACTGGAACTGTTGACAGCTTGATCAACCAATTGACATTGTTCTTGTTGCTCTACAGGCTTCAACTCCACTCCTCGGCAAATACCCGCCGCACGATTTCGGTCACTTCGGCGGCCATGCGGGCGTCATGGCGAACGCCGGCGCCGGGGGCCGTGGGGATG
>CAMDWF010000122.1 GCA_945878795.1 Synechococcus sp. UW140 | reverse complement strand
AGGGACCACCCCCCATTTAAGTGCCTGGGGCTACCGCTTCAAGGGTGTGGCAACAGAAGATCTAGCCAGAAGCGGGAGCCGGCCCACCAGATCGCCAGGGTGCCGGCGGCCAGAAACGGCCCGAAGGCCATGGCCTGGCCCCGCTTCAGCCGGCCCGTCAGACGTCCGAGCAGGCCGATCAGACCACCGGAAATCACCGCCAGGGCCACCGCCAATCCAAGCCCCAACGGCCCCAACCAGGCCCCCATTAGGGCCGCCAGCTTGGCGTCCCCCAATCCCAATGCCGGTTTGCCGAAGGCGCGAGCGGCTAAGGCGCTGCAGAGCTCGAAACCCAAGAGACCCATGGCCGCCGCCAGAAGATGGGAAAACAGCAACGAGCGTCCGATTGTCGGACCCTGCTGGAAACCGAGCAGGGCCGTCACGGCCAAGCCGGTCACGAGCCCCCAGCGACAAAGGGGTTCGGGCAACCAGAGGCTGTCGAGATCGATCAGCACCAACGGAATCAGCCAACTCACCAAGCCCCAGCCGGCTAGCAACAGCAGCAAGGGATCGGGAGCCGGACCCATTGCCGCTGGTTGGGCCAGCAGGGTGATCACCCACAACAGGGCACAGGCCGATTCCACCAACGGATATCGCCTGGAAATGGGGGCCTTGCAATACCGGCAGCGACCCCGCAACAGCAACCAGGAAAGTACGGGCACGTTGTCCCACCAGGCCAGGGTGGTGCCGCAGCGGGGGCAGTGGCTGGAGGGCCAGAGGATGGATTCCTGGCGCGGCAATCGCCAGGTGACCACATTGAGAAAACTTCCCACGGCCGCCCCCAACAGGGCGGTGATCAGGGGAGGGGCCAGCGGCAAGAAGGGGGCCATGGCGGTCAACTGGTCCAGCGGGGCGTGCCGCCCCGGGGAGATCGGGAACGGGATTGGCTCCGACCCCGTAACCAATCAATGGGTACAAACTGCTCCTGAGGCAGTAGCACCGGAAGATCAAAGACCACCCGGCCCTGGTGGCTTTCAGCCACCATCACAACTCCGGCCGGTTCGAGGCCGGCAGGACCACTGCAGAGAAAGGCGTGATACACCTGACGTGCCGAACCCAACAGTTCGCGACTGTTGATGCGATCCAGCCGCAGGGGAGTTACGACCCAGGGGGCCGGGCCAACCTCGGCGCTGCGATCCGCCGGGCGACCAGGCGGCTGGTTCCCCTCCAGCGATCGAGCCGGGCCGATCAGAAAAGAGGGAGAAAGAGGGGGGCCAGGTTGACTGGATGCTGGATTGGCGGAGGGGGGGCTGATAGTTGGACGGTGACCTTTGATCACCCGACCTTGGCCGCAAGTGTAGGTGCGAAAGGTTCGCTCTGGCGGCGATCAAGCAGCGATCTTCTTGTCCTCCAACATGCGGTGGATGATCGGCGTCAGGATGATCTCCATGGCAAAACCCATCTTGCCGCCGTTGACAACAAGGCTGGTGGGGCTGGACATGAAGGAGCCGTGGATCATGCGGAGCAGGTACTGGAAATCGATGCCCCACTTCTCGCGAGCACCGCGACGGAAGTGGATGATCACAAAACTTTCATCAGCGGTGGGAATGCTGCGACAGATGAAAGGGTTGGACGTGTCTACCGTCGGCACCCGCTGGAAGTTGATGTCGGTGCGGCTGAACTGGGGCGTGATGTGGTTGATGTAGTCAGGCATCCGCCGCAAAATCGTGTCCACGATCGCTTCGGCCGAGTAGCCCCGCTCGGCATTGTCCCGCTGGATCTTCTGGATCCATTCAAGGTTGGCGATCGGCACCACCCCGACTAGAAGGTCGGCATAACTGGCCACGTCATAGCCTTCGCCGACTACGCCGCCGTGCAGGCCTTCGTAAAACAGCAGGTCGGTCTGGTCAGGAATCGGCTCCCAGGGAGTGAACTGGCCAGGTTCCAGGTTGGTGCCAAGACGGGAGTTGTGATCGGCGGCCTCTTCAGCGGAGTGAAGGTAGTAACGCTTCTGACCACTCCCGGTTTCGCCATATTCGCGGAACAAATCTTCGAGCTTGTCAAACAGGTTGGCCTCTGGGCCGAAATGGGAGAAGTTCTCACCGGATTTCAGCGCCCGGTTCATGGCCTCCTTCATCGGGCCCCGCTCGTAGCGGTGGTAGCTGTCACCTTCCACCACCGCCGGATGCAAGCCTTCGCGGGTGAAGATGTGTTCGAAGGCCCGTTTCACGGTGCTGGTTCCGGCTCCGGAGGACCCGGTGACGGCGACGACCGGATGACGCTTCGACATCGGCACTCAGGGGTAGAGATGCCTGCGAGTTTCGCAGATCGTCGGCCCCACTCTGGCTACCCCTTTAGGTCTCGTTAGCCGCCAGGGCCTCCAGCAGCCGGTCCCCCATGGCGCGACAGCCCAGGGCCGTCGACGGATCCGATGCCAGGTCGCCGGTGCGAGCTCCGGCCGCCAGCACCCGATCCACCGCAGCTTCCAGATCGTCCGCCGCCGCTCCCTGGTGCAGGCCCAGGCGCAGCATCATGGCGGCTGAAAGCACCATGGCCATCGGGTTGGCCCGATCCTGACCGGCGATATCGGGAGCCGAACCATGGACAGGCTCGAACAAACCCGGACCATCGGAGCCCAGGGAGGCCGAAGGCAACATGCCGATGCTGCCGGTGAGCATGGCCGCTTCGTCGCTGAGGATGTCGCCGAAGAGATTGCTGGTCAGGATCACGTCGAACTGACGCGGGTCCCGCACCAATTGCATGGCGGCGTTGTCCACATACATGTGGCTCAAAGCAACGTTGGGGTACTCCCCATGGATGGCCTCCACCCGGTCGCGCCAGAGCTGACTGACATCCAGCACGTTAGCCTTGTCGACGGAACAGACCCGGCCCCTTCGTTGGGCCGCCAGCGCCAAGGCCACCCTGGCGATGCGATCGATCTCGTCATCGAAATAGGCCATCGTGTTAAAAGCCCGCACCCGCCCCTCGGCCTCGACCCGGCCCTTTGGGAGTCCGAAATAGACCCCACCAATCAGCTCGCGCACCACCACCAGGTCAACACCGTTGATTACTTCCGGCCGCAGGCTGCTGGCGCCAATCAGGGCAGGAATGATTTTGACGGGTCGCAGATTGGCGAAGAGCCCCAGGCCCGAACGCAAGGCCAGCAACCCGCTCTCCGGACGCTGCTCGCGGGGCAAGCTGTCGAAACGGGGCGCACCGATGGCGGCGAGCAGCACGGCGTCACTACCAAGACAGGCCGCCAAAGTGCTCGCCGGGAGGGGTTCACCGGTGGCATCCAGGCCAGCGCCCCCGATCGGCTGCTCGTCGAAGACCAAACTGAAGCCATGGCGGCGGGCCACAACTTCCAACAACTGGCGGGCTACCGCGGTGATCTCCGGGCCGATCCCATCGCCGGGAAGCAGGGTGATCCGATAGCTGGTCATCGGGGGGCTGGCAAGGGGGTGACGCGGCTGTCTGGCGGCCCCTGGGCGGGGCCGCCAGACAGGACCGTTCTGCGGCCCGAGACTACCCACTACCCAGCGGCAACCCGTGGCCAGCGCCTTCAGTCGGGCCCCCCCAGATCTGTCCCCAGGCGGGCCTGCAACAGCCTCAAGGTGCGGGCCATTTCGGGCAGGCGACTGAAGGCGGCCGAGCAGCGCAGCCAGAGACGGTTGGGGATCGCTGGATAACCGCTGACCACTTCACCCGCCGCGACCTCCCCATGGATGCCGGATTTCGAGGAGGCGATGGCGCGATCGCCGATGCGGGCCCGATTGGCCACTCCCACCTGGCCCGCCAGGATCACCCCGTTACCCAAAACCGCACCCCCGGCGATTCCCACCTGGGCCGCCAGGGCACAGCCTCGGCCCAGGTGGACCCCATGGCCCACATGCACCAGGTTGTCGATCTTGCTCCCCTCGCCAAGGCGGGTCTCCCCCACGGCGGGCCGATCCACCATGGAGCCACAGCCCACCTCCACTGCGTCCTCAAGCACGACCCGACCGGTCTGGGGCATCTTGCGCCAGCCGCTGGGAGTGGGCACAAAACCAAAACCCTCCGAACCAATCACTGCGGCGGAATGGATTACGCAACGGCGCCCGAGGCGGGTACCGGGGTGCAGGACCGCATTGGCATGGACCTCACAATCCTCACCGAGATGCACATCTTCGTAGAGGACACAGCCGGGGTGGAGCGTGCTGCCATGGCCGATGAGACAGCCCGCTCCAATAACAACCCGGGGACCCACATGCACCCCCGCCCCCAGCCGGGTGGAAGGATCGATGACGGCGCTGGGGTGCACCCCGGCCGGGGGCCGGGGACGGGGATTAAGGGCCCCAAGGGCTTCGGCGAAACCCAAGCGAGGGTCGGCTAAAGCCACCCAGGCCAGTCCCCGCTCGGTGGCCTGGCGCTGCAGGTCAGCCTCGAGGGGGAGCAACACGGCGGCGGCATTACTGGCAGCGAGAGCCGAGGCCATGGCATGGCCCGCCTCCAGAAACGCCAATTGACCAGGACCAGCAAGTTCGAGGGACTGGCCTAGCAACAGCTCGGGATCGGGACCCAGATGGCGAGGTGTGGCCACCCCAACCTGGCTGATTCTGGTGAGCAAATCGCTGAAACGCATTCCCATCAACAGGCCAGAACCGGATCGTAAAGCCGGGTCCGGCAACCAGGGGAAAGCCGCCAGGACTTCAGGTCTCGGAGGCCCCGGCATCGGCAGGCACGATCTACTGGTAGCCGACCCGATTGAGGACCAGTTGGTCCCGGTGCACCACAGCCTCGCTGATCGCCCCCATCCGCTCGCGGATCTCCAAACTGCTCAGCCCAAGAATCTGGCGCAATTCATCACTGCTGAACTCACTCAAGCCGCGGCCCAACTCCCGCCCATCGGGGGCCAGCAAGCGCACCGGCTGCTGGCGTGAGAAGGACCCCTCTACCGCCTTGATGCCAACCGCCAGCAGGGACGCGCCCTTGTGCAGCAAGGCATTTTCCGCCCCCGCGTCAAGCCGCAGGCTGCCGGCCGGCAGCAGGGCGTGGGCCAGCCAACCCTTGCGATCGGAAAGGGGAGTCAGGCTGGGATGGAACAGGGTCCCCACCGGGTCACCGGCCAACAGGGCATCAAGCACCGTCGGATCACGGCCATCGGCCAGGCGCACCTTCACACCACTGGAGGTGGCGATGCGGGCGGCGGTGAGTTTGGTCCCCATGCCCCCGGTCCCCCACCGGCCCCCAGTTCCGGCAACCCCTTGAAGCTGGTCGATTTCCTCGGGGCCCCCCACCTCCAGAATCGGCCGCGCTTGGGGATCATGGCGGGGATCACCTGAATAAAGCCGGTCGACATCGGTCAGCAGCACCAGTTCCTGGGCCCCTACCGCTACCGCCACCAACGCCGAGAGGGTGTCGTTATCGCCGAAGCGCAGCTCATCGGTGGCGAGGGTGTCGTTTTCATTGATGATTGGGATCACTCCCCAGGCCAGCAGTTGCTCCAGGGTGCGACAGGCCCGTCGGTAGCGGCCCCTGGAGGCCAGATCGCCCCGGGTCAGCAGTACCTGGGCCACCGTCAGCCCCCGCACGGCAAAGGCGTCTTGATAAAGGGCCATCAAATGTCCCTGGCCCACTGCCGCCGCCGCCTGCAGCGCCACCACATCACTGGGGCGACGGGCCAGGTCCAGGGCCTGGCAGCCCAGACCGACGGCGCCACTGGTCACCAGGGCAAAGACATCGCCCATCTGGCGCCGGCGGGCCAGGCTGGCCGCCAGATCAGCAATCACGGCAGCGGTGGGCCGTTGGCTGTCTCCGCGCAGCAGGCTGGTCCCCACCTTGATGACGCGGCGCTGTTGGGCAGCAAGGGCGATTTCCATTAGGAGGGGCTGGCGGTGCCAAACCAGCGGGCCATGCGCAATTCCAGATTCTGCAACTGGTCATGGCGGCAGGGTTGGCCTGACGGGTCAATCGGTTTGACCAGCACGGTGAAAAGTCCCAAGCGATTGCCCGCCAGTACATCGGTGAACAGACGATCACCGAGCAGGGCCACCTGGGCGGGGGGCAAGCCGAGATCGTTGATCACCCGCCTGAGGGCGCCCCGCCGTGGTTTGGCAGCGGAGATGGTGTAGGGCAGGCCGAGCGGATCAGCTACGGAGGCGATGCGCCGCCGACTGGGATTGTTGCTTAGCAGGTGAATTGGCAACTTTGCCTGGGACAGTCGCAGCCAGGATTCGGCACTGGGCGGGATCTCGGACTGCCGACGGGGCAACAGGGTGCGATCGACATCAATCACAAGGGCACCGATCGATTGGCCGGCCCGATGCACAAGCTCTTCAAGGGAGAGATGGGCCACCGTGGTCGCCGGGGCCCACCCAGGAGTGAGGAGCTTGGCCAACATCAATCGTCGCCTTCCCTTTCATCAAGTTCGGCTTCGATGCGAGGTTGAACCCGATCGAATTCATCGCCTTCGACAACCACCGCGCCGTCGGGTGTGAGGCGGGCCACAACAAAGAAAGGATCGAGGGGGATGTACAGCCCGTATTCCTCAGCGTCCACCATGAAACTCACCAATAGTTCATAGGTGTCGCTGTCGTCATCCCCCTCTTCGTCTTCATCAAGATCCTCCGGTTCCGGTTCATCCAGTTCGCCATTCACGGTGAGACTGACGGCCGAGCGCACCAAAGTCAGGTCGTGCTCCTGGAGCACCACATCGGCGACCGATAGGACCGGCTCAGTCGCCTGAAGGGTTTCGATCAGTTCGGGCTCCTCATCGTCGCGTAGGCGAAACAGGCAGACCGGGGTGTCCACGGGCGTTAGCAACGCGTAGTCATGGCCATCTAGGGGAATCAGTTCTTCCAGGAA
>CAMDWF010000121.1 GCA_945878795.1 Synechococcus sp. UW140 | reverse complement strand
TTGGGGCCGTGGGGCGTGACGGCCAGGTGGGCGCACACCGTGGCGATGTCGGCAGCGTGGATGAAGTGGAAGTTGGCATCGGTGCGCAGCCATTTGGCCAGCCCCAGCCAGGGAATCGCTTCCTTCACCCCGGCGGTCAGGTAGCTGGTGGGGTGGGGATCCCCCGGCAGCACCCGGCCACCGAAGACCAGGGTGGGAAAGACCGCCACGATGCGCTCGGCCAGGGGATGGACCTCCAGATCCTGCAGGCACTGGGCCTTGGTCTGGATGTATTCGGTGCCGTAGGCCATCGCCTCTGGCAACAGCTGCAGGTTGCGATCGAGGATGGAGGCGGTGGAGAAATAGATGATCTGCTCGATCCGCTGGGGGTCGAGCAACTGCAACAGCCGTTTGACCGCCACCACATTCACCTGGTAGGCCCGCTGCGGATCGCCCCAGGCGGTGGCGGTGTGGATCAGCCGGGTGGCGCTGGCGATGGCGGCGGCATGGGGTTCGAGATCCCTCAAGTCGCCCACCAGCAGGCGGATGCGGGGGTGGTCGGCAGGCACCGCCGTCAGCTTGGCGGGATCCCGCAGCAACAGCAGCAATTCGGCGTCGCTGTGGCGCAGCAAGCTTTCGGCCAGGTATTGGCCGACGCATCCACTGGCGCCGGTTATCAAGATGCGCGCCGGCACTGCATGGGCCCCGCTGGGGCCACCGGCCCTGGGGCCACTTGCCCTGGAGTCGGCGTTCAAACGGCGGCTCCCAACAGGCTGTTGACGGCCTTGCCGGTCTCAAAGAAGACGCGGGCGTTGTCCTCGGGCGTGCCGGGCAAAATGCCGTGGCCGAGGTTGAGGATGTGGCGCCGACCCCGGGCCTTGCGCACCGTATCGAGGATGCGCTCGCGGATTGCTGCCGGCGTTCCGAACAGCAGGCCCGGATCCACATTGCCCTGCACCCCCAGGTGCTGGGGCAGCCGGGCACAGCCATCGGCCATGTCGACGGTCCAGTCGAGGGAGATGAAATCAACGCCGGTTTTGGCCATGCGCTCGAGCACACCCGCACTACCAGAGATGTAGAGAATTAGCGGCGTATTGGGGTGGGTGGCCTTCACCTGGTCGATGACGCGCTTTTGGTAAGGGGCCGCAAAGACGTCGTAATCAATGGGGCTCAGCTGGCCTGCCCAGGAATCAAACAGCTGCACCACCTGGGCGCCGGAGTCGATTTGAAAGCGCACATAGGTGGCGATCGAATCGGCCAGGTGGGCCAGCAGTTGGTGTAAGAGCGCTGGCTCCTGGAAGGCCATCGCCTTGATCACCGAGTAAGTCTTTGAGCTCTTGCCCTCGACGGCGTAGGCGGCCAGGGTCCAGGGGGCGCCGACAAAGCCGAGCACAGCGGCGGCGTTGCCCACATCGGCCCGCAGGCGGCTAAGCACTTCGCCGACAAAGGGCAGGGCCTCGGCCGGATTGAGGGGCCGCAGAGCATCCACCTGGGCCTGGCTGCGGATGGCGGGCTCGATGATCGGGCCCTTGCTTTCGATGATGTCGAAGTCGATGCCCATGCCCGGCAGGGGCGTCAGGATGTCGGAGAAGAGAATGACGCCATCGGGGGCGAAGGCCCGGAAGGGTTGCATCGAGATCTCATAGGAGAGATCCGGGTTCTCCGAGCGTTCGCGGAACCCCGGATGGCGGTCGCGCAGATCCCGATACACCTTCATATAACGACCCGCCTGGCGCATCATCCAGACCGGCGGCCGCTCCACCTGCTCCCCTCGGGCGGCGCGCAGCAGCAGGGGCAGGGAATCGGACATTGGACTGTGGGGCAAGCCAATTGCAGAATTTAACCGAGAGCCCCCTCCCAACCTCTCCAGGGGCCGGTCAGGGCCTAGGCGGGGTCTACTGGGCCCTGGTCCACCTCGGCTTCACCCAGACCGGGGTGCCCGAGCCGATCCTGGCCCTCTTTTCTGCCTCGGCCTTCCCCATCCGCCTGAAATATGGTGTCGAGGGCGACGGATCCAGCCGCGCGCTGCCCGGTGGACCTGGTCAGCCAGGAGTGGCTGCCTTGACCCTGGCCTGGGATCATCAATTGCCTGCCGACAGGAGGTAGGCACTGCGGGGGAGCAGCTGGCGCTGCCCTAACTTGGGATCGTTGCAAGCGTGGGCTGACTACAGGCCAGGGCCCCTAGGCGACTATTTTTGGCTAACGAAAGTGAGACGAAATTCAATGAAGATCGTATTCAGCCGCAAAGGATTTGATTCTCAGTATGGAGGCATTCCCTCAGTAATCTGGCCCAACTCCAGGGAGATGCTTTCTTTCCCGATTCCAGTGAAATCGCCAGAGCAAGGCTATCGTGCCGAGCAGCTGAGTTTTAAAGGATATAAGCTTAGCAAGCTTCTTATGGATTTAGAATATAATTGGACTAAGCCCGATGAGAATTTTCACTTTGACCCAATGATTCAAGCTCTGTTGCCAGAAAATCCACCGGTCGGTGCATTTGGTCAGTCTGGGGCAGCTTTAGGACATCTCAAAAAAAACCATATTTCCAAAGGCGACGTCTTCCTGTTTTTTGGGACTTTTTGCGAATGCTATTGGGAGGGTGACAAGCTGATGCGCTATTCGATGATGCACCCGTTTCACGCCATCTGGGGATTCCTAGAGGTCGATAGCTATATTGATATTGATCCAAGTCAAGCAGATGTTGAGGATGTATTACTCAAGACCTATCCATACCTTAAAAACCATCCCCATATTCAAAATCGACAGCTCTATAAATCAAAAAATACCATCTATGTTGGTAAGAAATTTGGCACATTTTGCTATGACGAATCTCTCCGGCTATCAAAGCATAATTTCAAGAAGTCAATTTGGGAACTCCCGAAAGTCTTCAGCGGAGTAGATATATCATACGTCAAGCCTGCAAAGGTCCAGAAAGACCCCCCTCGAGTCGATCTAGCCACACCTGGCAAGGGTCAGGAATTTATTCTCAAAGATCCAAATAATGGCATTCTCGAATGGTTAAGTTTAATTTTGGTACAGAAAGTCGTTTAAGCTTTTTTGGGCCTGTATTTGTTATCCTGCATTTATGATACTGAATTGATCTGGAATATTTGGCGCACTTCCGAGACCAATTTCCATGGGCCAATCCCCAGCCCGTTTGTTCAATCGAGCCGTGAATGCAAACGGCTGCTGAAGCCCAGCAGGTCGAAGCCACTGAACAGGAAACTGACCCCTACAAGCAGTCCGATCACAGAAAGCATGCTGGCCGGGCCCATCGTCAGGATCAGGAAACCTAGAGCCAAAGTTACGAGGCCATTGGCGAGTGCCCATCCCCAGCCCTGCCTGGTGCGATTGCTGAGCGAAACAATGGCCGTGACGGCCCCTTCGGCCAGGAATACCAGGCCAATCGCCGAAGCCAGCGCCTTGATCTGCATCGCAGCAGGGACCGCACCCGATTTGAACTGAATCACCATCCAGAGTCCGGTCACCAACAACAGGGTCGAGACCACCAGACGCCAGAAGCAGTACCAGCGCTCAAGTCGTTTGGCCCGCATCAAGATGTCGATCCAGCCCAAGATGCCCGCCAGCAAAAAGGCGATAGCCACCATCACGGTGACCGAGGCCGAGGCCACCACTGGGAAGCTCAGGGCCAGAATCCCCAGCACGATCATGATGATTCCTTCCGCCTGGCTGAGGCCCCGCAATTGACCATCTTCCACCGCTCGCTGCTGGAGGTGATCGACGTCCGGCTCGTCGTCGGGGGTATTGAAGGCAGCACCGGAGGGCATGGGGGACTTCTTGATTGCGTGACTAACAAAGTAGTCAGTCCCAGCTCATCTACCGGCTGGTTGTCATGGACTGAGATATCCGTCCAGTTTGCCTGGGATGGGTTTAAAACTTGCGTAATTCGCGGCGAATCTTGAGTCGATCACCTGAATGTTGCTGGTTGAAAAGCAGCGTTGGTACTGTGACCAACAGCAGGCTGATGGCGGCGATGACCAACCAGGGGCGTGCTTGCCTGGCTAGTACGGTTTTCGTTTCGGGATCAAAAAGTAGCCCCCGGCGCTGGGGCTGTCGCAGGGGTCTGTTGGACCGTGGCATGGATCGATCCGTTGCGGGGGTTGGGGCGGAAAATGGACCTGGTTTTCAGATCAAAGCGTGCTTGAGATCAACGTGACTTAACGGCCTTGGGCGATGGCCAGAGTCGGTTTCTTAGTAAGTAAAATTCAGTTTAATTGCGAAGCTCGGTTTTTTGATTGACGTACCATTTAACGGTTGCTTCTAGCCCTTCTTCAAAACCATGCCTTGGCTGCCAGCCGAGTTCTGTTGTAATCTTTTCTGGATCAATGGCATAGCGTCTATCATGACCTAGGCGGTCTTTAACGAATGTAATTAAATCACGATGGGGACTGCTTTTAGGCTGAATCTTGTCTAATATTGAGCATATCTTTTCAATGACCTGTAAATTAGTCCGCTCTCCATGGCCACCAATACAATAACTTTCGCCAATGCGGCCCCTGTTCGCTGCTAAGAGTAGGGCATCAACGTGGTCCTCGACATAAAGCCAGTCTCGAATATTCATTCCATCTCCATAAAGTGGTATTGCCTCACCCGCTGCTGCTTTGAGGATGACGACTGGAATTAACTTTTCAGGAAATTGCCATGGACCATAATTATTACTGCAATTCGTAAGTATTATCGGCAACCCAAAGGTATGGTACCACGCATTTACCAAGTGGTCACTTCCTGCCTTACTTGCTGAATAGGGGCTACGTGGATCGTAGGGTGTTGTTTCTGAAAATTTACCGGTTGCTCCCAAGGAGCCAAACACTTCATCAGTACTGATGTGGTGGAAGCGAAAATTTAATTTTCGTTGCCCTTCTAATTGATCGAAATGGACGCGGCTTGCCTGAAGCAGATTGAAGGTACCAATCATATTGCTTTCAATAAATGCCCCTGGTCCTTCAATCGATCGATCAACATGGCTCTCTGCTGCCAGATGCATGACAAGATCGGGATCGGCTGTTGTGAAGGCTTTTTGTGTTGCTTCGGCATCGGCAAGATCGACCTGCAGAAGCTGATGTCGGGCTTCTACAGAGCTTTCTCCCCCACTTGCTAAGCTGTCTATGGTATTTTTAATACTTGTTAGATCACTTGCATAGCCAACTTTGTCTAGGTTAAAGACAGTTGCATCACTTTCGAGCAGCAACCGTCTGACAACAGCTCCGCCAATGAAGCCTGCTCCACCAGTGACCAGAATTCGTTTTCGTTCACCAAGCAAATTTCGCAAGTCAGGAGCTGGATTTGAGGACTGATACATGGGGAAGACTTTTGATTGGGAAGGAAACAGACTCTTTGAATTTAAGTTGATTTGGGAATTTTAGAAATGACAATTGATAATTCCTTTTGCCAATGATTTGGTTCTAATTCTAATGCGCTCCTTGTGGCAGTGCAGTCTAGAAGTGAATATCCTGGACGCTTGGCTGGAGTTGGGTATTCTGCAGAAGTAATTGGTATAACTTTTGCCGATTGATCAATTATGCCTGCTGCAACCCCGGCATTTCCAATTGCTATCGCGAAGTCATACCAACTGGCCGCACCAGCATCGCAAAAATGATGAATTCCAGTTGTGCCATGGTTAATGGCGGACCAGCATGCGTCCGCCAGATTCAAAGTTGATGTCGGACAGCCTATCTGGTCAGCCACCACATTAAGTGTTTCATTTTGCGCGGATTTAAGGCGGTGAAGCCTAAGCATTGTTAGGCAAAAGTTATTGCCTACTGGTCCATAAACCCAGCTTGTTCGAAGAATGCAGTGGTTTGTTGTAGGTAAGGCTTTTTGTATGAGTCTTTCTCCCTCTGCTTTGGTGGCCCCGTAGATACTAATGGGATCAACAGGTTGGTTAGGGTGATAGGGATGGGCTTGGGATCCATTGAAGACAAAATCAGTGCTTACTTGTAATAGCCGACCACCAACCTCGCCAAGGGCTTGGGCAAATGCCTCTGGCGCAGCCGCATTAACAGCCAGCGCCAGCTCTGGTTCACTCTCGGCTCGATCAACTACCGTATAGGCTCCGGCATTTAGAACCCAATCGGGTCTGTGTTCTAGAACAGCATTAAAACATGCTTGTTTGTCATTTAAATCTAGTTCTTGTCTACCCAGGGCGACAAGTTTAATACCTGGTGGGATTCTTTCAACTAACGCTTTGCCAAGTTGTCCGTCTTTGCCGGTTAGCATAATTTTGATGGTCTTCGTCATGCGAATACATCCCCAGAACTTAGGGCTTCCGAGAGGGTAGGTGCGGCCGCATCTTTAGGGGATATCACTGCCAGGGTATCAGCGGTGATGTCTTGGGGCCATTGGATGGCAATTTCGGGGTCATTCCAAAGCAGCGAACGTTCGCATTCTTTATTCCAGTAACCACTTGCTTTATATAGGACATCAGCGCTTTCGCTTAGGGCGATAAATCCATGGGCGAATCCCACAGGGATCCAAAGTTGCTGATGGTTCAGCTCGCTTAAGTGGACACCTATCCACTGGCCAAAGGTGTTGGAGCTTTGTCGCAGGTCAACGGCGACGTCAAAAATCTCACCAGCAACACAGCGCACGAGCTTCGCTTGGGGATTCGGTTCTAATTGGTAATGTAAACCTCGTAACACCCCTTTTGTTGATCTGGAGTGATTGTCCTGTAGAAAACTGGGACTATCGTCTACTTTAATACCGAGTGCAGCGGCGAAGCTCATCCGGTTCCAGCTTTCGAAAAAAAAGCCTCGGTCATCGTGGATGACCCGTGGCGTTAGGAGCAAGGGCCCTTCAACATTGAACTTCGTTACCTCCACGGTCATGCAGCTTTGGTGG
>CAMDWF010000120.1 GCA_945878795.1 Synechococcus sp. UW140 | reverse complement strand
GGGGTTTTCGGCGGCGCTGGGGGGGACGGGCTGGCCCGTGGGGACTGGGGCGCCGGGACTGGCGCCGTAGCTTGCGGGGGTGCTGTCCATGGCGAAGGCCGGGAGCGGGGTAAGGGCGGATCGTTGTCGCCTTGTTCTTCAGGCTAAGCAAGGCAAAGCCGGCCGGCAGTGAAGCAAGCCGTACCGACCGATCAGAGTCCCGCCCCGTGGGCCCGCCCGGTGGGCCTGGGCGATCGGGCCGGTTCCGCTAACCTGACTTCGCCAGGCATTCGGGCCTGTTGGTTCACATCAACCAGGTCGAGCTCACCCACTTCAAATCCTTCGGTGGATCGCTGGCGATTCCGCTGGACGAGGGTTTTACTGTGGTCACCGGCCCCAATGGCTCAGGCAAGAGCAACATCTTGGATGCGGTGCTGTTTTGCCTTGGTCTGGCCAATAGCCGGGGCATGCGTGCCGAGCGGCTGCCCGATCTGATCAACAGCACGGTCTTGCGCGCTGGCAGGGCCGCTGAAGCCAGCGTCACCGTCCACTTTGATTTGGGTGACTGGCAGCCCGATGCGGCCGAGAGCGGCCTGGATGCCCCCCCGGAGGGACCCTGGATCCTGGCCGGCCAGCGCCATTGGAGCGTCACCCGTCGCCTGCGGGTAGCCCCTGGCGGCACCTATACAAGCAGCTACAACGCCGGCGGGGTGCCCTGCAACCTGATGCAACTACAGACCCAGTTGCGTCGTCTGCGGGTCGATCCGGATGGCAGCAACGTAGTAATGCAGGGGGATGTGACCCGCATCGTGTCGATGAGTGCCCGCGAGCGTCGCGGCATCATCGATGAACTGGCCGGCGTCGCCCTCTTCGATTCCCGCATTGACCAGAGCCGCAGCAAGCTCGATGAAGTGCAGGAGCGTCAGGAGCGCTGCCGCATCGTCGAACAGGAGCTGCTCAACGCGCGCCAGAAGCTGGAGCGGGACTGCGCCAAGGCCCGTCTTTATCAGGAGCTGCGCCAGCGGCTGCAATTGGGCCGTGAACAGGAGCAGGTGTTGGCCTGGGAGGGGGCCGTTCACCAGCGGCAACGGCTGCAGGAGCAGGCCGCCGCCGTGGTGGAGAAGCAACGGCTGGAGGAGGAAGCCATCAGCGCCGGCCAGGGGCTTCTCGATCGGACCGCCACCGAACTGGAAGCCCTGCAGGCGGAGGTCAAGGCCCTGGGTGAAGACCAGTTGCTTGCGGTGCAATCCGACCTGGCCGGCCTCGAGGCCAGCGGCCGCGAATTGGGCCGCCAGGGCGACAAACATCGCCAGCAGGCTGAAGCCCTGCAGGAACAGCGGCATACATTGGCCGCACGGCAGGGAGACCTGCGCCGTCAGGGCCAGGAACTGGCCAGCGCCGGTGGCGATGAAGCCCTTGTCAATGCCGAGCAGGCCTGCCGGGACGCCGAAGCCGCCGTCGAGCTTTCCCGGCGGCGGCTGGGGGAAGTGGCGGGACGCTCCGGCAGCTGGATGGAAGAGCAACGGCACCGCAGTGAGGAGCGCCGCAGCCTGCGGGAGCGCCTTACCCCCCTGGAGGCGGAACGGCAGCAGCGGCAGGAACGCTGCCGCCAGGCCGCCGAACGGCTGGCGGAGTTGGAGGCCGAGCGGCGGGCCGAGGGCAGTGGGCACCAGGAAATGGAAGAACAGCTGGCGGCCCAAGCAAGGGAGGCCCTGGCCCTGCAGGAGGAACTGGAACGGGAGCAAAGCGCCCTACAAGAGCTGGTGGAAGCCCTCGCCCTGCAACAGCGCACCCGCCAACGGCTGGAGCAGGAGCAGACAGGACTGGAGCGGGAGATCGCCCGGCTGGACAGCCGCCGCGAAACCCTGCAGGAAAGCCGGGGTACCGGTGCCTTGCGGGTGCTGCTGGAATCGGGAATGGCAGGGATCCACGGGCCAGTGGCCCAGCTGGGGGAGGTGCAGGAGGGGCACCGCATCGCCCTGGAGGTGGCCGCAGGTGCCCGCCTGGCCCAGGTGGTGGTGGAGGACGACGCCATCGCTGCCCGGGCCATCGAATTGCTCAAAAGCCGCCGGGCCGGTCGCCTCACCTTTTTGCCCCTTAACCGCATCCGCGGCGGTGGTGGGGCTGGCGGCGCCGCCCTGCAGCGCGCTACGGCGCCTGGGGGAGCCCCTGCCTCCCCGGGGAGCGGCCTGATTGGGCGGGCGGTGGACCTAGTGCGCCATGAGCCCGTTTACGGCGAGGTCTTTCGCTACGTCTTCGGCGACACCTTGGTGTTCGCCACCTTGGAGCAAGCCCGTCGCGAACTGGGACGTTGCCGGGCCGTGACCCTGGAGGGGGAGCTGCTTGAAAAGAGCGGTGCCATGACCGGCGGCAGCCTCCAGGTTCGCTCCGGCCAACTGGGTTTCGGCAGCAGTCAGGAGGGGGATGAGGCCGAGCCGCTGCGGCGCCGGTTGCTGGAGCTGGGCGAAAGTCTGCTGGCCTGCCGCCGCCGGGAGGCCGATCTTGGCCGGCTACTGGAAGAACGGCGGCCCGCCCTGCAGGGGCGCCAGCAGCGCCGGGCCGCCCTGGAGGCCGAACGGGGTGCGGCCCGCCGGGCCCTCGAACCCTTGCTGCAGCGGGGCCGCCTGTTGCAGGAACGGCACCATTCCCTGCAGGCCACCCACCAGCAGGACAACCAAAGGCTGGCGGAGCTGGAGGCGGCCCTCCAGCCGCTGCAGGCGGCGCTGCAGGCCTTGGAGACGGCCGAGGCCAGCGCCGGCGGCAATGCCGATGGCGTCCACTGGCAGGCCCTGCAGCAGGACCTGGAATCCGCCGACCACGACCTCAGCGAGGCGCGCCAATGGCGCGATTCCCTGCTGGCCGAGCGGCGCGAGCGGGCCCTGGCCGCCGAACGCCTATCCAGTCAACTGGAGGCCCTGGGCCAGGAAGAGCAGCGGCTGGGAGAAGCCATCACAGTGTTGATGGCAGAACGGCAGGCCTGGCGCGAGCGGCAGCAGGCCGAGCAAGAGCGTCGGACCAACCTCGAGGCCCGCCAGAGCGAGTTGACCACCCGCTTCGGCGAACGGCGACGGGCCCGGGATATCGCCGAAGCCCAGGTGGCTGCCGCCCGCCAGGCGTTGCAGCAGCACCAATGGCAACGGCAACGGCTGGCCGAGGAGCAACAGGCCTTGAGCGAGGAAAAGCGGTCGCAGGGCCTGCGCCTCGAGCAGATGGCCCGGGAGCTGCCCGATCCGGCGCCGGAGTTGCCCGCAGAACTGCGACAGGCGGGCCTGGAGGCCCTGCAGGCCGATTTGCGGGCCCTGGCCCAGCGCCTGCAATCCCTCGAACCCGTCAACATGCTGGCCCTCGAAGAATTAGAGCAGCTGGAAACCCGCCTGGCCGAACTGGCCGAACGGCTGGCGGTGCTGAGCCACGAACGGGAAGAACTGCTGCTGCGCATAGAAACGGTGGCCACCTTGCGCCAGGAGGCCTTCCTGGAGGCCTTCAACGCCGTCGATGGCCATTTCCGCACCATCTTTGCGGGCCTTTCCGATGGCGAAGGTCAGCTCCAGCTCGAAAACCCCGCCGACCCCCTGGAGGGGGGGCTCACCCTGGTGGCCCACCCCAAGGGCAAGACCGTGCGCCGCCTGGCCGCGATGTCCGGCGGTGAGAAGTCCCTGACCGCCCTGAGTTTCCTGTTCGCCCTGCAGCGTTTCCGCCCCTCGCCCTTCTATGCCCTCGATGAAGTGGACAGTTTTCTGGACGGGGTCAACGTGGAACGGTTGGCGGCCCTGATTGCGGCCCAGGCCGAGGCGGCCCAATTCCTGGTGGTGAGTCATCGGCGCCCCATGATCGCCGCTGCCACCCGCACCATTGGCGTCACCCAGGCCCGGGGCGCCCACACCCAGGTGGTCGGTTTGCCGCCGGCGGCCTGAGCTGGCGGGGTAAGTCACAATGGTCCGACTGGGCCCCGGACTTGAATTCTTCCATCCCCCCTGCCAACGATTCCGCCGCCGCCCCCAGCGATCGCCTCTGGCTGCGCTCCGAGCTGATGGGCACCCAAGTGATCACCCGCGACACCGGCCGTCGCCTGGGGGTGGTCGGGGAGGTGGTCGTGGATATCGATCGGCGCGAGGTGGTCGCCTTGGGGTTGCGCGACAATCCCCTCACCCGCTTCCTGCCGGGCCTGCCCCGTTGGATGCCCCTGGATCGCATCCGCCAGGTGGGCGATGTGATTCTGGTGGACTCCGCCGATTCCCTCAGCGAGAGCTTTGACTCCGAGCGCTATAGCAAGGTGATCAATTGCCAAGTGATCACCGAATCGGGGGCGGTGCTGGGACGGGTGCTGGGGTTCAGCTTCGACATCGAAAAGGGCGAATTGACCACCTTGGTGCTGGGGGCCCTGGGGGTGCCCCTGTTGGGGGAAGGGGTGCTCAGCACCTGGGAGCTGGCGGTCGAGGAGGTGGTCAGCAGCGGTACCGATCGGATCATTGTCTATGAGGGGGCCGAAGAGAAACTGAAGCAACTGGGCACGGGCCTGCTGGAGAAACTGGGCATCGGTGGCTCGGGATGGGAACAGGAGGAGCGCGAACGCTTTCGCGGTGCTGCGGTGCCGGCCGAAAACCAGCTGGCCCCAGGGCAGCCGACGGCGGCAGAACAGCGCCGCATCCAACCGGCCCGCAGCCGCGCCTTCGAACCGGAAGCCGAGATGGAATACGTCGAGCTGGAGCAGCGGCGTGAGCGTGAACCCTTGCGCCAGCGCCGCTACCTGGACGAGGACAATGGACCTCGGCAGGAGCGCTACCGGGATTCCGAATCCAGTTATCGGGATCGGGACCCCGAACCCGAACCCGAACCTGCCCCTCGCTACCGAGAGCGCGAACGGGATCGGGATCGGGGTATGGATAGCTATGAAGATCGAGAGCGGAATGGCGATCGCGATCGCCAACCCCCCCCCCGCTACCGGGACCCGGAACCTGATCCGGAACAGGAACCATGGCGAGGTCGCGATGGCAACGAAGACCCTCTCGCCTACGAAACCGAGCGATCTGGTGGTCGCCGGCCCCTGGAGGCAGGGCCGCTAGAGCCGGCCAAAAACCGGCCCCTCTCTTATGGCCCCCCCAGCAGCCGCCCCAGGGACGACGGGCCGGTGGATGTGGAAGCTGAGCCCCTGGATGACCCCTGGTGAAGTGCTCAGTTATACCATGGTATTAAATTTTGATTTATATTTCTCTTTGGCACAACTTGATTCATCTTCCTAGGCATCTGGGTGATTTGGGGACTTTGATCCGTTCACTACACAATGAATGATCCGAATTTTGATGCGCTGAGCTAGCTATAGCGGACTGCTATACGGTGATGGCGCTTGAAACGTCCGCCATTAGCATTCCCACAGTAAACTTTATTTACTTGGATTCATCGCCAAACTGGCCGAACAGAGCGAAGCGGGTAGCTGGGTAAGGCCTGATTCAGGTCTCGGGCTGGAAATCGAGGGAAGCGGAATTAACGCAATACCGTTGGCCACTGGGGGCCGGGCCATCGTTGAAGACATGGCCAAGGTGGGAGCCACAGCGGGCGCAGCGAATTTCGGTGCGTACCATGCCATGGCTGCTGTCAGTATGGAGAGCGATTGCCTCGGGTGCGACACCCTCCCAGAAACTGGGCCATCCCGTGCCGGAGTCAAACTTGGTGTCCGAACGGAAAAGATCGGCGCCGCAGCAGATACACCTATAGGTGCCCCGGCCCTTGTGGTTCCAATAAATGCCCGTGAACGCCCTTTCAGTGCCCCCTTCGCGAGTGACACGATATTGCTCTGGAGAGAGGCGCTCGCGCCACAGGAAATCGCCGATGGTTTCGGGGCGCTCGTGGGGGGGCAAGTCGCCGCAGCTCAGGGATTCGGCCATAGAACTTCAGCAGGGTCTACAAAGTAATGATGGAATGTTAGCGCCCCCTGGAGCTGTTTGATGTATCTGCGCTCAGCCAAACTTTCTCCCCTTTTTCTCCCCCTTGGTGTTTTTGCTCTGGCGGACCAGCTCCCAGTTTGAGGACAGCAGATTCGTGGGGGTGCCACAGTTTCTCCTGGTGAGATCGCCGTGCAGTGGCCGGGGTAGGCGAGCGGTTGCTGTTCGAGAGCCAGACCTTACCAGGTCGGATTGGGTGCCTTGCGCAGCTTGCCTGGGTTAGCGATCCCCTTGAGGTAGCTGTTCAGAACGAGATCGGCGTTGGTATGGCGGCTTAAGCTTGAGGTATAATCAAACAACTTCACTTGGGCAAAGGTAATCCATGAAAAAAGCTGATGGGCAGTTAACCACCGGGAGAGAATCTGCCGAAGCGAGTCGCAATATCATATCTGCCGCTAAGAAGATATGCGTGATTACACCATATCTTCATCATGACGGCTCTTCTCTCTTACTCTATCGATTTCTCAAGTGGGCAAGGTCGACTCGGCCCCAGTGTCGTTTTGACATTCTTTATCTAAGCGATGGACCAGTACGGCAGATGCTAGAGAAACTCGAGAACGTGGATGACGTTGTATATCTCAAACCAAAACTTCATCGGATTATACACCGCTTTGAATCTCATTCGCATAAAAAGAATATTCAAAAATTCATCGGCAAGTCTGATGCTGTGTACTGCAATACAATTGTATCGCTTAAATGGCTAGAAAACTTTCTGGATCCAAGTACGACCAAAAAACACTTCCTGCCGCCGATCACTGTTCATGTGAGAGAGCTCGGCTATTGGCTTGTTAAGTCAGGGGTGACACAAAGAACTTTCGATTCCCTCCCAGTAACAGCTATTGCTGACTCCAGTCTCACTGCCGAAAGTCTTGCAGGCCGATTTGTAATCAGTAATTGCAATGTTATCGATGAATACTGCGATACCGAAG
>CAMDWF010000119.1 GCA_945878795.1 Synechococcus sp. UW140 | reverse complement strand
GCATCGAGGCGCAGCAGCCGGCCGGCCATGAGTAATTCGTCGTTGCTCAGGCCCCGGTCCTCGCGGCCGAACACCAGGGCCACCGGCAGGGCCCCAAGGGGGCTGGCCCCATGGGGCCCTGGGGCGGCTGGTGCTGCCGGGGCCACGTCCGCCCCCAGCCAGTCGAGGGCTGCGGCTGGGTCGTGCAGGGCCAGGGGCGCCCCCTCGCGGCGGCCAGTGGCGGCCACCACCCGACCACAATCGGCCAGGGCGGCCGCCAGGTCGGCGAACTGAGGCGCACTCTCCAGCACTGCCTGGGCATGCACGGCCATCTGGCGGGCCTCCGCCCCCAGCGGATCACAGCGGGGAGCCACCAGGCGCAGTTCAGCTACCCCGAAATTGGCGCACAGCCGCGCGACGCTGCCCAGATTGCGGGCGCCGGCAGGCTCCACCAGCACCAGATGCAGGGTCATGGATAGGGGTGATTCACGCCAGCCGGTGCAGGAAGGCCAGCAGGTCAGCCATCTCCTGGGGATCCAGCTGGAAGCGGGGCATGGGCGGCGTGCGGCCGCTGATGACCTGCTGGATCAACTGGCGATCGTTCTTGCGGTGATCAACGCCATGGAGGCTGGGACCCACCAGCCCCTGGGCGGCCAGGCCATGGCAGCCGGCGCAATTGAGGCGGAAGAGCTTGCCGCCGCTGACATCATCCCCTTTGAGGGCCAAGGTGGCGCGGCTGTAGGGATCCCGGGGGCCCGCTTGCAGGAGCACCGCCAGCAGCAATCCCGCCGCCAGGGCCAGGGCCAGCATCAGGCCCAGCAGGCGTCGTCCCGGCCAAGCGCCGCTGACCTCCAGTGGGGTCCCGGGCGCCGAGGGCAGGATGGCCCCAGAACCGGGGATCCCGGAGAGCTCAGCGGGGGCGAGGGGCGGCACAGCGGTCACAGAGCTTGAAGCGGCATGGCTGGGGGGCGCTGGCCATGGGACAATGAAGCCACGACCATCCCCGGATTCTCAATGATCGAACCCCTCCTCTGCGGCATCGTGCTGGGTCTGATCCCGGTCACCCTTGCCGGCCTCTTCATGGCCGCCTGGATCCAGTACCGCCGCGGCGGCAGCCTGGGGGCCTGAAAAGGTCTGGCCCCTTGGGGTAAATGATGCCCGGTTGGATGCCAAAAAATCCCTTGGCTCACAACGGATACCAGAATTTCTGTTGTTATTTTACAGAAGCCGAGGGTTTGTTGTGGTTTTTGTTGATCAACTTTTCTTGATTAAGCCGGGCCATAATTAGTGACTTACATTTGTACCCCAATCAAAATTAATCATTTATAATCTTTTCGCTACCATGGTTATTGTTAAAATGATTTAAATGTATTCTATTTTGCCAAACTTCAAATTGATCATCCCAGAACTCTGGCCGGCTGAAAAGCCAATCTGATTCAGGTTTTTGTTGGCATCGAGCTCAAAGCCCATCCAGGGCGGCGCTGTCTGGTTTGCCAATCACCAGGTTCCCGGCGAGGGCTGGGAACCTTTTTGCTGCCGGCGGATGAGACTTTGCGAATAATTTCGCAAAGCATTTGCATCCAGGGCCGCCGCTTGGGGTGGAGCTTGCCTGGCCAGGGCGGCAACCTTGCTTTTGCCAAAATCACGCGATTTCCCCATAGAGGCGCAAAGCGATAAGGCAGAGGTCTCCTCAAGGTCCTTGTTGGCGCCCATGCAGCCCGCAGCCGCAGCTGGGCAGATTTAATTTCTGCGTCAGCGGTCGCCCTTCGTTGACCTACCCATTGGTCTCCTGAACCACCCCCTGCACGAGCGTCTTTCCCCCAGTGCCGACTCGCTCCAGAGCGGCCGAATTCTTGCGAGGGCGTTGCCGATCAGCCAGATCCAGGCCCTTGGCTCCGAAGCCGATTGGTGGCATCAAGATGGTCATCTGGGTTGCGGGGACCTACACCTGGCCGCCTGGCTCGGTTCGCCCCTGTTGCTGGAGAGCCACGGCCACGAGGGCCATTGCGTGTTGCTGCAACACGGGGGCCAAGCCGAGTGGCGCCAGGGCAACGACTGCCAGTCGCTCAACCCCGGTGAAGCCCTGATCGGTCCCGGTCATGCCTGGAGCTTGACCACCAGTCTCAGCAGCAGCTCTTGCTTTCTTGCCGATCCCCATCGTCTGCTGCGTACGGCCCGGGCCATGGGTGGGCCCCATTGGCGGCCGGTCGGCCGTGCCGAAAGCGTTTTGCATCAGCCGCTGCCCCTCCCGGTCCAGCAGGATTTGGCGGGCCATGGTCTCCTGGAGGCCCTCAGTCGGCTCCTGCCGTTTATCAGTGCCATCGCCCATCAGGGGGAGGGGCTGGTCCAGGCCCTCCATCTCGACGACCAGATCTATCGACTACTGGCGGCCCTGGTGTTCGCCGACCTGCGCGATGGCGAATCGCCGTTGCCGGCGCTGGCCGATCGCAAACGCACCGATGCCTGCATTGATGAACTGGTGGATTTCATTCGCCTCAACCTGCACCGCCGTCTCTGCCTCAGCGATCTTGAGCGCCAGAGCATGTATTCCCGCCGGGCCCTGCACTACGCCTTCCGGGCCCGTTTTGATTGCAGTCCGATGCAGTGGGTGCGCAAGCAGCGCCTGGCCAGGGCCCTCGATCGCCTGCAAAATCCCTTGCATGCTGAAACTGTCCTCAGCGTGTCCTTGGCCTGTGGCTATCGCTCCTTAAGCCAATTCAGCGTCGATTTCCAAAGGACCTATCAACGCAAACCCTCCGAGGTGCTGCGTCGGGGCCGGATCCAAAACCAGTCCGCCGCAGGGGCCCTTGATTTTGCCTCGGCAGACGTAGCCCCAGCGCCATAAAAAAGGCCCGTGCCCCCCTAAGGGGGGACATGGGCCGGGCAAGGTTTGCTCAGTCTTGCTTGGCGTTTGTTTTGCTGTCTCCCTGAAGATTGCTATTGCCTTGCTCAGGCCGTTTCAACTCCAGCAGCACCACGCTGCTGCCGCCATAGGTGCGGCGGCGGCGTTCCTGCCAGCCCGCCGGCAGGGCGGGGGGAGCCGTGCTGTCGCATTCCCAAATCAGGGTGCCGCCCGGCGCCAGCCAGCCCCCGGCTGCCACCGCCTCCGTCAAAGGGCCATGCAGGCCGGCGGGCCAGGGCGGATCGAGGTAAATCAGGTCAAAACGGTGCCCGTCAGTGGCGGGGCCTGGCGCTAGCCAGCGGCGGGCCTCCTGGCAGATCACCCGGGCTCGCTCCTGGTCCACCGCTTCCAGGTTGGCGCGGGCCACCGCCGCGATGCGTCGATCCTGTTCGACAGCCACCGCCAGTGCCGCGCCCCGCAGCAGCGCTTCGCAGGCCATCACGCCGCTGCCGCAGCAGAGGTCGAGCCAGCGGCAGCCGGGTAACTGGTCCGCCACCAGGTTCATCACCGCCAACCGCACCCGCGAGGCCGTCGGTCGGGCCACCAGGCCGGGGGGGCTGAGCAGCCGCCGGCCGCCACTAAGGCGCAGGCCGCCGCCGCCACGGGGGCCCAGGCCGCCGGCTACCTGGTTGCGCTTCAACCCCGGGCGGCCATCCAGGCCAGCCAGCGGCGCAGCATCGCCTCGCCGGTGCGACCCGATTTTTCGGGGTGGAACTGGCAGGCGGCGATGTTGTCTTGCCACAGGGCTGCCGTCACCGGTGTGTCACCCCACTCCACCAGCGCCGTGGCTCCGGCGGGATCGGCCGGGACCGCTGCGTAGGAATGGACGAAATAGACCCAGTTGGGGGGGCTGCCCTCGGGCAGCAGGGGGCTGGGGCGGGCCGCCAGCAACGGCGCCCAGCCCATGTGGGGAATCGGCTGGCCGGGCCAGGCTGGCAGGGCCCGCACCCGGCCGCCCACCAGGCCAAGGCCGCTGGACGTTCCCTCATCACTGCCCTCAAAGAGCAATTGCAGGCCCAGGCAGATGCCCAGCAGGGGGCGGCCCGCCGCGCAGGAGCGCCGCAGGGGCTCCTCCAGATCGGCGGCCCGCAGCCGTTCCATGGCCGGGTCAAAGGCCCCCACTCCCGGCAGCACCAGGGCCTGACAAGCGTCGATGGCCTCGGGGCCCCGCACGGCCATCACGTTGGCTCCAAGCCGTTCAAAGGCCCGCTGCACCGAGTGCAGGTTGCCCATGCCGTAGTCCACCAGGCCGATGGGGCCGGTCATGGCTGCCCCCCCACCTGGACGCAGCGATCGGCAGGGTGCTGCAGGGCATCGCAGTTCTCCAGGTCGAGGCCGTTGAGGTGGTCGATGAATTGATAGAGGCGCCCGACCCGCCGCTTGTCGAAACGCAGCTTGAGGCAGGGGTAGAGCAGACCGTTTTCGCCCACATTTTCGCCCGCCTGGATCGAACCTTCCTGCAGCAGGTCGGCGAAGCGATGGCTCAGCTCGGGCAGCAGGCTGCGGGGCACCGCCGCATTGAGCAGCAGTTCAATCCGGTCTTCCCCCAGCAAGGCACTGTGGAAGACCCGATAGAAGCGACTGATGCGGGCCACCGCATCGGCCGCATTGGTGGCTTCAAACACCAGGTCCCGGTCCTCCGGGGAGATCAGTCCACGGTTGGCAAGTTCATCGTTCACATGGCGGCGCCAGGCCTGCCAGAAGTCATCGCCTTCGGGAGCAAGCAGCACCAGGGGAATTGGCGGGGTGCGGCCCGTCTGGATCAAGGTGAGGGATTCGAAGAGCTCATCGAGGGTGCCGAAACCGCCCGGCATAACGACAAGGGCATCACTTTCGCGCAAAAAGAACAGCTTGCGGGTGAAGAAGTAGCGGAAATAGAGCAGGCCCCCCTCACTGGCTTTGACAAAGGCGTTGGGGTGTTGCTCAAAGGGAAGGTCGACGTTGAGGCCAATGCTGTGCTCGCTGCCGGCGCCGCTGTTGGCCCCCTCCATCACGCCGCCGCCGGCACCAGTCATCACTTCAAAGCCGGCGGCGACGGCCTGTTGGGCCACCTGGCGGGCCAGCCCATAGCAAGGGTCTTCGCTGCGGGTGCGGGCCGAACCGAAGACGGTGATCTTGCGGGCGCTGCGTCGCGGTTGAAACACCTCCAGCGCCTCGCTGAGGTCGGCCAGGGTGCCGCTGATCAGCCGCCATTCGTCTTCCTGGGTCTCGAAGCGGGCCATCTCCAGCAGGGAGACCACGGCCCGCTCAATCAGGCGCCGCTGGGGATGGCCCTGAAGTTGCTCAGCCAGGGCCTCTAGGGGACTGCGGCCCATGGCAATCGATCGGCCCCGGTTCTGCCGTTCAAATGTGCTTGCCGATCGCCTGGGAGAGGGTGTTGGAGGGCACGGCTCCGACAACGGTGTCTACTTTTTCACCCCCCTTGAAAATCATCAGGGTGGGAATGCTGCGAATGCCGTACTGGCTGGCGATGTTGGGGTTCTCGTCGGTGTTGAGCTTGAACACCTTGATCTTGCCCTCGTAGGTCTTGGCCATCTCGTCCACGATCGGGGCCACCATGCGGCAAGGGCCACACCAGGGAGCCCAGAAATCGACCAAGACGGGCTGATCGCTGTTCAGCACGTCGGCGGTGAAGGTGGCGTCGGTGGTGGGGGTGGCGCTGGACATGCGTGGGAGTCTTTGAGTCGATTGAACCTAGCAACGAATTCAGGCCATCCTTGGCGTCGCCAACACAGCGTTGCAGGCCGTTGCCTGGCGCCGCCAGGGGGGTTTGCGAAGAAAGCGGTGAGAAAAGACAGAAAGCCCGGCAACGCCGGGCCGGAGGGTGTGAGGAGTGTGCGAGCCGTAGCCCCCACGGCTTGAGCGTAGCGCCGATCTCGGCGCCCCTAGGGAGGTCTTACACTGGGACAGTCTATTTACCCATACCCAGTTGTTGGGCTTTCTGATAAACTTTTCCTTCTGTCAATAGAGACGGCGCCACCACGACTTCGACCTGCTGCATTTCGCGCAGGCTGCGGGCTCCCAAGGTGCCCATTGAGGTCCGGATCGCCCCCAGCAGGTTCTGGGTGCCGTCATCCAGGGCGGCCGGTCCCCGCAGGATGCGCTCCAGGCTGCCAGTGGTGCCGACCCGGATGCGGGTGCCCCGGGGTAGTACCGGACTGGGGGTGGCCATGCCCCAATGGAAACCTCGGCCGGGGGCTTCGGAGGCCCGGGCGATGGGGGAGCCGATCATCACGGCATCGGCACCGCAGGCCAGGCATTTGCAGATGTCGCCGCCGGTAACGATGCCACCGTCGGCGATCACAGGCACCCTGCGGCCGCTTTCCTGCTCAAAGTCGTCGCGGGCGGCGGCACAATCGGCCACGGCGGTGGCCTGGGGGATGCCGATGCCGAGCACCCCGCGGGAGGTGCAGGCGGCGCCGGGACCGATGCCCACCATCACGCCGGCGGCACCGGCGCGCATCAGGTCGAGGGTCACCTCATAGGTGACGCAGTTGCCGAGGATGACGGGCAACCCCAAGTCGCGGCAGAGGGCCGCCAGATCCAGGCTGGTTCTGCCTGCGGCGCTGATGTGCTCGGTGGAGACCACCGTGGCCTGCACGAACAGCAGCTGGGCTCCAGCCTCAACCAGCATCGATCCGAAGCGCATGGCAGCCACCGGGGTGGCACTGACGGCGGCGATGCCACCCCCCTCCCGGATTTCGCCAATCCGGCGGCGGATCAGGTCTTCCCGCACCGGCTGGCCATAGAGCTCCTGCATTAAGGGGACGAACTCCTCTTTGCCAACGGCGGTGATGCGATCGAGCACCGGGTTGGGATCGTCGTAGCGACATTGCACCCCCTCCAGGTTCAGCACGCCCATGGCGCCCAGGCGGGAGAGCTCGATGGCCATGGCCGGATCCACGACCCCGTCCATGGCGCTGGCGATGATGGGGATCTCACGCTCAATCCCCCCCAGGGTCCAGCGGCTGTCGACCACATC
>CAMDWF010000118.1 GCA_945878795.1 Synechococcus sp. UW140 | reverse complement strand
ATCAGCAACGCATTCGCGCAG
Organism: Synechococcus sp. UW140; assembly: GCA_945878795.1. Taxonomy (GTDB): domain Bacteria; phylum Cyanobacteriota; class Cyanobacteriia; order PCC-6307; family Cyanobiaceae; genus Cyanobium. Next base: position 6,905 of record CAMDWF010000118.1, on the reverse strand, counting down.
CCATTGATCTGCTGGCCGAAAATCCCCGGCCTCCCAACTGCGTTGCTGTTCAGGAAGAAGCCGGGGTCTACAGGGTGCGTGTGGAGGATGACAGGATCGTTGCCGTGGAGCCCTTGAGCCAGGCGCTCGCAGCTGCTGCCAGCAGGCCCGTGGAATGAGCAACGGCACTGGGCAGGTGGTGCAGGCCAGGACGCCCTGATCGCCGGTCACAACCAGGTCGGCCTCGGCAAGGACGGCGCTGGCTAGCACCCATTCAGCGTCGGCATCGACCAGGCCGAGCCGCAGGGTTTGCCCTGGCCTGGCTGCGATGGGTTGATCGCGCAGGAAGGTTTCAATCGCTTCGATCTGGGCGGGCGGCGGCCATGGTGGAGCCGCTGGCCAGCAGTTCGGCGTGTTCCGTGGGCGTGAGCACCAGGGCCTCGCGGCTGAGCGGCAGCTCCGCCAGCTGCCTGAACCGCCTTTAGCCTGAAACCCTGCACCTTCGCCGGGCCCATGCTCGCCCCAGCCAGTCCCCAAGCGCCGCCCTGCTCCCAGCCGGCTTGCCCTGGGCTGCTGAGCCCGGAGCAGCCGTTTGGATCGATCACCCTGCCGCTCCTCCACAGCAGCAGCCTGCGGCTCACCCCCGACCAGTTCGCCGAGCTGTGCCAGGCCAATCCAGACGCCGTGCTGGAGCTGGCCGCCGATGGCTCCCTGATCTGCATGACCCCCACCGGAAGCGAAACAGGCGCCCGCAACGCCGATCTGGCCTTTCAGATTCAGGCCTGGGCCCGTGCCACCGGCAACTGGAAGTCATTCGACAGCTCCACCGGCTTCCGCCTGCCGGACAACTCCGTGCTCAGCCCCGATGCCTCGTTGGTGTCTCTCGATCGCTGGCAGGCCCTCAGCGCCGAGCAGCGCCGTGGCTTCGCCCCCCTTTGCCCCGATCTGGTGGTGGAGCTTGTTAGCACCAGTGGTGCAAGCCCCAGCGACGAAGGCCCCCGCGGTCTCACCACCCTGCGCCAGAAAATGGCCGCCTACCAGCGCAATGGCGCCCGCCTCGGTTGGCTGTTGATTCCAGCGGAGCGGGCGGTGGAGATCTGGGAACCCCTGGCCGATCCCCCGGCCCCGCCCCGGCGACTCGAAGCGGCCAGTCGCCTTGAGGGCGATCCCCACTTCCCAGGGCTGGTGGTGGAGTTGGAGGAGATCTGGGCGGGCTGATCCTCACCAGCTCTCAGAGCTGGTAAGGATGCAGCACCCCGGCCAACGTGAGCGGGAAATCGCGGCTGTTGCGGGTGGCGAGGTTGAGATCGGCGCAGCGGGCGGTGGCCAGGATGATCGCGTCTGGAATCTTGAGGCCATGGCGTTGCCGGAGCCGCACCGATTCCAGGGCAATGGCATCGTCGATCGGCAAGCGGGGAAAGGTGTCCAACCAGGCCTCCACACGGTCGCTTTCACCCCCGCGGCAGCCCACCAGCACCTCGATCCAGCTGATCACGCTGAGGGCCGGGTGTTCCTGCTGCTCCAGCCAGGCCAGGGCGATGGCTTCGCCGCGCAGCACGTCGATCAGGATGTTGGTGTCGAGCAGCAGCATCAGGGCGCATCCCACTCCAGCCGCAGCGCCTGTTGCAGCTCCAGAGACCCTTCCGGTCGATCCCGCCACAGGCCGAAGACCTCGCCGTGGCTAGGTTTCTGCTGCTCCAGCCAGAGCCGCAGCGCCTGGCGCAGCGCCTCTGCCCGCGACAGCCCCCGCTGGCGGCAAAGGGCATCGAGCTGGGCACGCTCCGCCTCAGGCAGGTCCACGATCGTGCGCATCTTGATAGCGTTATCAGATAACGGCATCGTAGGGGGGCGCCGTTCGCTGCTGGCGCCAAGGTTGCGGGCGACTAGGCGGTGATTACCCCCACCCCAGCAGCCCAGGCAGCATCAGCAAGGGCGTCATCGCGGGTGGCGATCGGCAGCTGCAGCCGCAGAGCGAGCTCCAGGTAGGCCGCGTCGTAGCTGGTGAGCTGAAAGCGCAAAGCCAGGCTCAGCAAGGCGGCCGGCTGGGGAGGGGCGGCATCGATGCGGATTGGCAGCAGGGCCACCTGATCAACAATCTCGCGGGCCGCGGCGATCTCGATCGTGCCGCGACGACAAGCGGTGCGCAGCACATTGGTGAACTCCAGCTGCAGCAACCAGGGGGCGTGGGCATCGACCAGCGGCAGCAGGCCGGCCACCGCGTCGCAGTAGGGCGTCGCCTGGTTGGCGAGGATCCAGCCGCAGAGCACGGAGTTGTCGAGCACAAAGGCGGTGGTTGCGATCGCCGGGTTCAATCCAGGCCCTCCCGGGCGATCAGCCCCAGGTCGCCCTCCAACACAACGCCAGTCCGCAGCTGCTGCAGCCGCTCCAGCGCCAGGGCCACCCGCTCACGACGCCCAGCCCCCCGATTGCGATCGCCGGGATCGGGCACGAGCCGCACCACCGGCACCCCCCGACGGGTGATGGCAATCTCCTCCCCCTGCTCCACCCGAGCCACCAAGGCCGAGAGCTGGTCCTTGGCTGCCGCCAAGGGCACCGCCAGGGTGGGTTGGCGCCGGGAGCCGGCGGGGCCGGTTTCCGTCATGACAACTAGCTAGCCTGAGGGTTATTAAAGCTAGCCTGAATGCCAGGGCTTGGTCCATTCGCTGAGTGCACAAGCTCAAGGCGCCCATGCCCGCAGTCGCGACTAGCTGCCGGCACCGCCTTTGCCTGAAACCCCGCACTCTCGCCGGGCCCATGCTCGCCCCAGCCAGCCCCGAAACGCGGCCCTCCTCCCAGCCGGCTCCACCGGCTTCCGCCTGCCCGATAACCCCGTGCTCAGCCCCGATGCCGCCCTGGTGGCCCTCGATCGCTGGCAGGCCCTCAGCGCCGAGCAGCGCCGTGGATTCGCTCCCCTCTGTCCCGATTTAGTAGTTGAATTGGCAAGTCCCAGCGATGAAGACTCCCGCGGCTTCACCGCCTTACGCCTGAAAATGGCCGCCTACCAGCGCAACAGCCCGCCTCGGCTGGCTGTTGATTCCAGAGGAACAAGCGGTGGAGATCTGGGAACCGCTGACCGGTCCCCCAGCCCAGCCCCGGCGCATTTAAGCGGCCACCCACCTCAATGCAGCTCCCCACTTCCTCGGGCTGGCGCTAAACCTGCAAGAGATCTGGGCGGGCTGAGGAGGCACATCAGGGCTGCGATGGCCCCAGCTCCCTGCCGATGCGCTTCAGGCTGGGGATCCCATCAACGGCCAGCACGGCCTGCTCCAGCCGCCGCCTTTCGCTGCTGCCCAATTCTGCCAGGTCACCATCGGCGAAGTACACCAGAGCCTTGAGGCACTCACGGACCGGAAACCCTGAGCCATATAGCGCCTGCGCCGCCGCCAGCCCATCGCTCAGCGCCAGGCCGGAGTTCAACAGGGTGGCCACATCCAGATAGTCCTTGCGTTCCGCCCGCTGCAGCAACACCTTGAGCTTGGTCGCCAGCAGATCGGGCGGGGAGGCCACCAGCGCCACCCGATCAAGGGTGTAATCCGGATCGGCCACGCGGCCAATCGTCAGGCCACCGAAGAACGACACCTTCACGCCGGTCTGCACCTGGTCGCCAGAGGTAAGCAGCGTGAGGGTCTCTGGTTGATCTTGCAGCACCAGGGCCGTGTTCATCCAGGGCAGCGCTCGGCTAAGGCGTTGGTGATCCAGTGGCCGGTCGGAGAAGAAATCGAAATCCACCGACACCCGATGGCCGTAGCGCAGAGCGATGGCGGTTCCGCCATAGAGCACAAAGCCAACTCCGGCCAGGCCTGCCAGCGAGGGCCAGAGCCGCTGCTGCCGCTCAGGCAGGATTTCAAGGTGGGGGGTCAGGAGGCTCAAGCGGCGGCGTGATCACCGCCATCACGAACCCCGAAGTGGCGCCGAGGCAGCGGCGGGACGGCGCCTGAGCGGGCCAGGCCGAGTTTCTGTTGCCAATAGTTCCAGGAGCGGGGCGAGAACCAGCCCGCCTCGGCCCGTTGCAGCACCTGGGCCAGGCGCCGGTCGCCGAGCACCTGGCGCAGCCTCTGGCCAGCCTCGAACGTGCCTATGTCAAGAACCTGGGCGATCACCCGATCGGGGTTGCGCAGCGAATCCTCCGCCGGTTGCCACCAGATCAGCTGTGCAGCCAGGGGCCTGAGCAGGTCGTCCAGCTCTGCCGGGCTGGTGGGATCAGGCGGTTTGGGCATCGGCAGTCTTGCCGCTGTGTCAACAGTAACGATAGGGCCGCTGCCAGGGCTCATTCCTGCTCGCGATAGAGCTGGCGGCAAGTTGGTGGTCGCTGGCCCCATCGGCTGACGTGCAAGGGGGTGGCCGCAGCCGGCGGAGACCTGGAGGCGGGCCAATGGGGCCAGGGCCAGCGACTGGGAAGCGAAGCTATTGATGTAATCGCTTTAACCTTTCTGGAATGTGGCAGCAGACGTAAAAGTATATAAAGATGCGAATGAGCTACGCAAGGAACAGCTGTAAATACTGGGCTAATTTATAGCCAGCGGTGGCTCAAGGCCGCCCGCTGGGTGTGGATTCAATAAGGCTAACTACCCAAGCCCAATAAGGCCCTGGCAGACGCGAAAGGTACCAGGTATCGGATCAGAGGCTGTAGGTGCTGGGAACGGCGTTAGTGCCACCTTTTATACGCTTCCTAAGCTTGCGGCTGGTGCCAAAGGCGGCAAGGGCACCAAAAATGGGGAGGGGGGCTGGAACTTGAGCCTGGTCTACTTCAGGAATTGGAATTTTGTAAAGGACAGCAGTCTGAGATAATTCACCCCACTGGAGTGAATTATCTCCAGAAACTGACAAATATGATGCACAAACAGTACCGCATTGAGTGATAACGTTGCCAAACGTGAGACTTGGCAATGCTACTTGAACGTCAGCAAGACTAGCATTGTATGATTCACCCGAATCCCAGCCAACTGAAATAGGGTTATAATTTGCGAGATAGCTCTGCATCGCATTGCTCACCTGAATCCCAGGGGCAGTGGCAATATTAGCTATAGAGCCGATAGAACCAAAAGCAGCAGACTGTCCAGTAGTGTTCATTACCAAAAACCACCAGGTGGATTCGCTCAGATAAGCATCATCAACTGTTTGAGCAAAATTTTGCCAGGGCCATGCAATGTCGTTCTGGACAACGAGCCTGTTAATGCTTGTGCTTGTCCCAGCATACAAAGCCCAATCGTTATCTGCAATGAGCCTGATCTGTAGAGCCCTTGCTGAACCGGCCGAGAGACTTGCGCTAATAAGCATCCCTACCGCAACGGCAGTACCAAAGCCTGATTTCAGGGCTGTTTTGCCAAGCGCTGCCCTAAGCCGGGCTGGGGAATGGGGGAGGGGGGAGGGGGGAGGGGCATTTCGTTTGACCTGAATTACTTCGTTAGTGTAGCGGTTTAGTGATGGCTTATCACAAGCGAGCTCGGTTCCTTTGAGGTAGAGATCCCACCCCCCACAGGCTTCTCGGCCGCAGGTGCTGAACAGCACCTGCGGACTTATAGGCAGCGTCTACCATCCCGCCGAACGGCAATGCAAGGGTTCGATTTAGGCAGGGTTGGCGCTTAGGGAAACTCTAATCAAGCCGTCCCTGTCAGGGGACATCTGTCTCGTTCTCGCCAATGAGACGACAATGTGTCGTTTTTGATCTTGGCCTTCAGCGCTGAGTTCGCAATCAGCCTGTTTTTACATGTTTCCAGGGAATAAGTGGTTGTTTTTGCGAGTTGCTGACCCCGGCAAGACACACTTATCCTGTAATTCACGCTATACAAGGACAACGCTTTCGCACGATCCAGAGATTGGCCAGTGCAAATAGCATCTTGAGCTTCAGGTCGTTTTTGATGATGCCTCGGTAATAAACCTTCCGGAATCCAAACTGGCATTTGATGATCCGAAAAGGATGCTCCACCTTGGCGCGGAAGTGGGCTTTCGCCGTTTCAATCAAATCGAGGAGCCGCCCTTCTGGGATATCCTGTAGCACTCGGCGCTGGCCGGGCTTCATGGCTATGCGCATTTCAGCTTCGCAGTCTTTGAACGCATCGCGCTTCTCAATACCGATGTGACCAGCATCGCCGTAAATCACGCGTTCCTCGCCATGGACTCGATCAGCCGCAGTGTTCAGCTCATGCACGTTCGCTGCTGTGCTCACCACGGAATGGACTAAACCCGAGGCTGCGTCAACACCGATATGGCAGCGCATCCCATAGGCGAAGCTTTCTGCGAAGCAGTGGAACCACTGGTTGCCCTTGGCCACCGAGTGCATCTCAGGATCACGCTCGCCCTTCTTGTTCTTGGTTGAACTGGGCGCGTTGATGATCGTCGCATCCAAGATCGTCCCCTCCCATGGCCTCCGGCCGACTTCGTCTACAGCATCACACCCTTCTCGGTCAGGCTCTGGTTCACACTCTCAAAGATTTGCTCGGCAATTTGATGCTCTTCCAGTAAGTGCCTGAAGTTGAGGATCGTTGTCTCATCAGGGATCCGGCCTTCGATCATGTCGATCCTCGCAAAGCGGCGAAAGCAGGGAGTGTCGATCAGCATCTCCTCCATCAATGGATCGGAGAGCGTGAACCACTGCTGTAGAAGGTGAATGCGCAGGGTAGCGCCCCTCCGAGTGGTGTAACTCAAGAGGTCCTGTGACCCTTTCTGGAGGGTGAACAGGAGCAGTCAGGGTATGACTGCTTGGAGGCTGATTGCGCAGCTCGATTTTGCCATTATAGACCCTGATCGCTGAATTTTCAACTCAGCGACCGATGAGAGTCGTGTAGATCGAGCAAGGAGCTGGTGCGTTTCAGCTAATGGTTGTTGACGCCTGCTCTGACGGAACACCATCGGTGAACTCCAGCAGTGCCACAGGCTGGGCGATTTTGGCCATGGTGGCCTCGGAGAAGAAGCGACGGCGCTCCAGC
>CAMDWF010000117.1 GCA_945878795.1 Synechococcus sp. UW140 | reverse complement strand
TCACCGGCAAACAGTAGAAATCGGGTTGCAAGCCGCCGGCAAACAGGGCATTGCGGTTCAGGTGCAGATGGTGAGGGGTGATCGTGGCCGCCAGGTTGGGGCCGGCGGCGGCTACGAAGTCCACTGCTTCGGCGGTGGTGATGTGTTCGAGCACCACCTTCAGTCCCGGATGGCGCTGCAGCAGGGGCTCCAGGTGCCTCTCCAGGAACACCGCCTCGCGATCAAAGATGTCGATTTCGGCGTCGCTGACCTCGCCATGGATGAGCAAGGGCAAGCCGCAGCGCTCCATCACCTCCAGGACTGCCGTCAGCCGGCCGAGGTCGCTCACGCCTGCAGCCGCGTTGGTGGTGGCGTGGGCTGGATAAAGCTTGCAGGCCGTGAACACCCCCTGCCGTTGGCCGCTCTCCAACTCAGCGGCATCAATGCTGTCGGTGAGATAGGCCGTCATCAGCGGCGTGAAGCCGCTGGCTTGGGGCAAGGCGGCCAGGATTCGCTGCCGATAGGCCCTGGTGGCCGCCACCGTGGTGAGGGGTGGGACCAGGTTGGGCATCACGATGGCCCGGCCGAAGACTGCCGCCGTCAGCGGTGCCACCGCCTCGAGCAGGTTGCCATCGCGCAGATGCACATGCCAGTCGTCCGGGCGCCGCAGGCTGAGACTTTCCGCAGGGGCAGCAGGGCTCATGGGCGTAGACGTTCGATATAGCCTACGTTGACGTCGTCCCTATCGGTTTGTAGATAGAGATACCCAGATCCATCGGCCAGAACGATACCCCTATAATTCCAGTCGACATCAAGGGAATCACGCTGGTGGATCGTGGCCATACAATCGGGAGCCACCTGCAAGGTCCCTCGGTAGGTGACTTCTTCCACCGTCTCACCATAACTGGAAATGGCAATTCCCCGAACGGTTCCGTTATTCCAGCGTTCGTGCTGGACAGTACCGTTGCGGCGCCAGGTGCCCTGACGATAATCGGCGCCTTCCTGCCGGCTTACTGCGGCCCCATTGAGAAGGCTGGCGCTGCAGGCCGTATCCGCTTGCCGGAACCAGCGTGAAATGGAGAACACATCGGGCAGCAGGCCGATCGAGTAACGGGGGATGCCGTTGAGGTCAAGAACCGCCTGACTCTGGCGTAGTGTGTCAGCAAAAGTGCGCTGAATACGCACGCGGCAGAGCGAGATCGGTTCGAAGCGACCGGTATAGGGAGCTTCGCTAAATTCATGACCAGTTCGTTGTAGTCTTACCCCGCGAATTTGGCCATCTGCGCTCCAGGTTTCCTGCAGCAGGGCCCCATAGGGCCCCGCCGGCAGATTGCCCTGGCTCATCAGTACATAACGACCCGGCTGGGGAGCCGCACAAGGCTGCAGCGGCACCCCTGCCGCCGGCATTGCCGCCCCTGGAGCCACCCCCTGGGCGGCCGCCGCCCCAGGTCCTGAGGCAGCAGCCTTGGCCGGAGCGGTCCCGGCGGCAACCGGAAGGCTGCCGGCCAGGGGAGCGGCCAGCAGGGGGAAGCCCAGCAAAAGGAGGGACAGGAGGGATGGGCGCGAGCGGGTGGCCAAGGCGGGATTGGGAGGCGACGCCCTGCATCCTTAGCGCATCTGGGCTCCCCTGCCCAGTTGACCCCGCTGGCCTCGGGAAGAAAGGGCATCCCAGCCAGGGCCCTGGGCCCTGGCTGGGAGACTGGCAAGGACGAGCCGGCCCAACGGGAAACCAACAGCGATGCACTTCCCCTGGGGCCAGCGCGCCGGTGTGATGGGGGTGATCAACCTCACCCCCGATTCGTTTAGCGATGGCGGCCGCTGCCAAGGCGCTGGTGCCGCCCTGCGCCAGGCGGAACGTCTACTGAGCCAAGGGGCCGATGTGCTCGACCTGGGCGCCCAAAGCACCCGCCCCGGCGCAGCGGAGGTGGGGGTCGAAGCCGAACTGGGGCGGTTGCTGCCGGCCTTGCACGCCATCCGTGCCGCCCAGCCGCAAGCGATTCTCTCCATTGACACCTTCTGGGGGGCGGTGGCGGAGACTGCCCTGGCGGCGGGCGCGGACTGGATCAATGACGTCAGCGGCGGCCGTCGGGACCCCAGCCTGCTGCGGGCGGTGGCTGAACATGGGTGCCCTTTGGTGCTGATGCACAGCCGCGGCGACAGCCGCACCATGGACCAACAGTGCAATTACAACGATGTGGTGGCGGACGTGCGCCAGGAGCTGGAGCAAGCCAGCCAGCGGGCCCTGGCGGCCGGTATTGAGCGGCAACAACTGATCTGGGATCCCGGCCTTGGTTTTGCCAAGACCACGGACCAGAATCTCGAATTGCTGCGGCGGCTTGATGAACTCAAGCAGTCAGGGCTGCCGTTGCTGGTGGGGCCTTCACGCAAGCGCTTCATCGGCGAAGTGGTGGGCGAAACCCGCCCGCGCGCCCGCATCTGGGGCACGGCAGCGGTCTGCGCCCTGGCGGTGGCGCGGGGCGCCGATCTGGTCCGGGTCCATGACGTCGGACCCATGGCCCAGGTGATGGGCATGGCCGGGGCCCTGGGCAAGTTGTGATCAGATGGCCGTCAGGGGCAATGGTGACCAGAAAAGGGTTGTTGGTTGATTTGGATTGACCTGCAACAATGCGGCTTCGCTTGCATGCTCCTGCGCATGTCCTTCCGACCAACCCGTGCCTGGGCCCTACCGCTTGTGCTTGCGGGGCTGTTGGCAGGCTGCGCCCAGGATGGGGGTAGCGGCGTCCAGAGCGCCAAGCTTTCGATGATCCAGGGTCGGGGCAAGCTGGTCTGTGGAGTGGATGGCAAGCTGCCCGGCTTCAGTTTCGTGGGGCCCGACGGCCGTTATTCGGGCCTGGATGTCGATGTGTGCCAGGCGATGGCCGCTGCCATCTTTGGCGATGCCAGCAAAGTGGAGTTTCGCGACCTCAATTCGAGTGAGCGTTTTGCCGCCCTGGCCAGCGGCGAAGTGGATTTGCTCTCGCGCAACACCACCATGACCTTGAGCCGGGATGCGCCCGGTGGCAACGCCTTAAGTTTTGCCCCAACCACCTTCTATGACGGCCAGGGAATGATGGTGCCTGCGGCTAGTGGCATCACAACCCTTAAGGCCCTGGCGGGCAAACCGATCTGTGTCGAGAGTGGCACAACCACCGAACTCAACCTGGCCGACCGCATGCGGGAGATAGGGGTTGCCTACACTCCCCTTAAATTCCAGACCGGCGACCAGACCTATGCGGCCTACCTGGGGGGCCGTTGTATCGCCGTCACCAGCGATCGTTCCCAATTGGCGGCCAAACGCTCCAGCTTCCCTAATCCGGGGGCCCACACGCTGCTCAAAGATGTGATGAGCAAGGAGCCCCTCACCCCAGCCACCACCAATGCCGATCCAGCCTGGGCGGATGCCGTGCGCTGGACGGTTAATACATTAATACAGGCGGAAGAACTGGGCATCACCAAGGCCAACATCGCCAGCAAATTGACGGAGGCCAAGGCCAATAAGAACCAGGCCGATCTCAGGCGTTTCCTAGGGGTCGAGGGTGATTTCGGCAAACAACTGGGGCTGCCCGCTGATTTCGTGGTCAAGATCATCAGCGCCGTCGGCAATTACGGCGAAATCTTTGATCGCAATGTTGGCCCTGGTTCGAAGTTGCAACTCGACCGGGGCGTCAACAACCAATGGACCAAGGGGGGGCTGATGTACTCGCCTCCCTTCCGCTGAGCATCCATGCCCAAGCCCCAGCCTGTGCTCGATCCCGCCGGCATTCCGCCCTGGTGGCGGGATCGGCGCGTGATTCCCTGGCTGGTGCAGGGGGTTGTGGCCCTGTTGCTCCTCGTTTTGATCGCCTTCTTACTGGGCAACCTGGTGCACAATCTCACCGCCAGGGGCATGCTGCTCAGTTGGCGCTGGCTGGGGGAACCGGCCGGCTTCGACATCTCGGAAACGCTGCTTCCCTTTGACGCCTCGCTGCCCTATTGGCGGGGCTTGGCCGCTGGTTTGGTCAACACCTTTCGGGCCGTTCTGACCGGCCTGATAGGGGCAACGCTGCTGGGCACCCTGGCGGGAATGGCCTCCTTCAGCCGCAATGGCCTACTGCGCGGTCTCACCCGGGCCTATGTGGAAATAATTCGCAATATCCCCCTGTTATTGCAGTTGATCTTTTGGTATTTTGTCGTCTTCCTTTCTTTGCCCAACGGCACCGCAGCTTTACAAATCCCTGGGCTGGTTCTAGCCAAGTCTGGGCTTTATCTGGCGGGATTTAGCCAGGGAATGGAATGGTCCTTGCCCCAGCTCATCAATGGCGTCTGGCAGGCTCCTTGGCGACTGAGTGTGGAATTCGCGGCCTTGCTGTGCGGACTGATCATCTATTCGGGAGCCTTCATCGCCGAAGTCGTCCGCGGCGGTATTGCCTCGGTGCCCAAGGGCCAATGGGAAGCGGCAACTTCCCTGGGCATGGACTGGTTTTCCACCCTGCGCCATGTGGTGCTGCCCCAGGCCCTGAGGGTCATCGTTCCCGGCCTCAACACCCAGTACATTTCCCTGGCCAAGAATTCATCCCTGGCGGTGGCGGTGGGCTTCACCGATCTCTATTCCGTCGCCGAAACCACCTTGAACCAGACCGGCCGGGCCCTGGAGGTTTACCTGCTGTTGCTGGGGGCCTACCTGGCCCTGGACTTGGTGATTTCACTGGTGATGAATGGCCTCAATCGTCTCGTGCAGATCAGGGAGCGCTGAGATGAACCCCCTGCTGCGGCGCCTGCGCGCCGACCTCTTTGCCACGCCTGCCGATGGGGCCCTCAGCCTCGGCCTCATCGCTCTTTTCAGCGCAGCGGCGCTGGGACTGGTGCAATGGGCCAGCCAAAAGGCCCAATGGGCGGTGATCCAGGCCAACAGCACCCTGTTTGCCGTAGGTCGTTATCCCGAGGCCCAGCAATGGCGGCTATGGCTGCTCACGGCCCTGCTGACGGCGGCGACGGGGCTGAGCTGGGGTTTGTTGCGCTCCCATCCCCGGGCCGACCGGGATGGCCAACTCTGGCCCCGTAACGATCGTCTCGTGCTTGGTCTCCTGGCAGCGGTTGCGGTCTGGCTGCCCTGGGCCCTGCGGTTGGCGCCGGCCCTGCAGAGCCGCTGGTGGCTACTGGCGGCGTTACTTGCGGCCACTCGCTGGTTGGCGGGACGCTTTGGTTCCCACCTCAGCCGGCCCATGTTGCGGCTATTCCCCCTGGTCTGGCCCCTGCTCTACCTGATCGGCATGGTGCTGATCAGCGGGGGCCTGGGGCTGATGCCGGTCTCGCCTTCCCAGTGGGGAGGCCTGCTTTTGACCTTGCTCAGCGCCAGTTTCGCCATCCTGCTTTGCTTTCCCCTCGGCGTGCTGCTGGCCTTGGGGCGGCGCAGTGATCTGCCCCTGCTGCGCTGGACAGCTGTGATTTACATCGAATTCATTCGTGGCGCTCCCCTGATTACGCTGCTTTTTCTTGGCCAGAACATCCTCGGATTTCTGTTGCCCGGCGGGCTGGCCCCGGATCGCATCTGGCGGGCGGCCTGGGTGCTCACCTTTTTCGCCGCCGCCTATCTGGCCGAAGCGGTGCGCTCCGGTCTGGCAGCGGTGCCCAAGGGACAGGCGGAAGCGGCCCGCTCCCTTGGACTCTCCTATCCTCAGACCCTGTTGCGGGTGGTGCTGCCCCAGGCTTTGCGAGTGGCCTTACCGGCCATGGTGGGCCAATTCATTTCCCTGCTTCAAGACACCACCCTGCTTTCTTTGATCGGGCTGCTGGAACTGCTTGGAGTTGCCAGGACAGTGATGGCCAACCCGGAATTTCTGGGACACAACCGCGAGGTCTACCTGACCTTGGCCCTGTTGTTCTGGACCTGCTGCGCCGCCCTCGGACTCGGCAGTCGGGCCCTTGAAAAACGCCTTGATCCCCAGACCCTCTCCCGATCCGCCACCCGGCCATGACTGCGAGCTCCAGCAACTTGATGATTGAGGCCCGCGGGGTCGAAAAGTGGTATCCGAATGGCTACCACGCTCTCCGCGGTGTGGACCTCTCCGTCCATCGCGGCGAAGTGGTGGTGGTGATGGGACCATCGGGGTCTGGCAAGAGCACCTTCATCCGCACCTTTAATGCCCTGGAGGATTTTCAAAAGGGCACGATTCGTATCGACGGCAACAGCCTGGGCAACGACCTGCGCCAGATCGATGCCATCCGCCGTGAGGTGGGCATGGTGTTCCAACAGTTCAATCTGTTTCCCCACCTCACGGTGCTGGACAACCTCGTGTTGGCCCCGACGCTGGTGCGTGGACGGCCCCGCGCCCAGGTCCAGGCCCAGGCCCTCAGCCTGCTGGATCGGGTCGGCATCAAGGAGCAGGCCCAGAAATTCCCAGGTCAGCTTTCGGGGGGCCAGCAGCAGCGGGTCGCCATCGCCCGGGCCCTGTGCATGGAGCCGCGGATCCTCCTATTTGATGAACCGACCAGCTCCCTGGATCCCGAGATGGTCAGGGAAGTGCTGGATGTGATGCGTCAACTGGCCCATGAGGACATCACCATGGTGGTGGTGACCCATGAAGTCAAATTTGCCGAACAGGTCGCCGATCGGGTCGTTTTGATGGCCGAGGGGAGTGTGGTGGAAGAGGCACCTCCTGCCCAATTTTTCAAGAATCCCAACCATGAACGAACCAAACGATTTTTAGATCAGATTCTCTAAATTAGTTTACAATCAATGCAAGAAGAAAATATCAGACTTAAGCCATTATCAACTCTAGGCCATGTATCCCTTCGTAAAGTAGATATGATCCAAAAATAAGGGCGATAATACCTACCAGCCACTCGGCTTTATGTTGTAGCCATTCTTCTAATTTAGCAATTGAATCGCGAATTGAGCCGCCGCTGGCAATCCAGGCCAGTGGGGGCAAGAGCAATAAGGAACTTGCCGTAAGAGCATAGACAGCTGTAAT
>CAMDWF010000116.1 GCA_945878795.1 Synechococcus sp. UW140 | reverse complement strand
AGTTTGGCATCGAGCCTGTTTTCGCCTGGTACGAACCCTGGAGCCGTCAACCGGCCCTTTCCGTTCCCTTCCACGGCCTGCCCAGCGGTCGGCGGCCTGGCTCGGTTCGTCGTTCGGTATACCAAGGGCATCAAGGCCATGGACTAGGTGCCTGGTTGCCAGAGCTCGAATTCACCCACTATTTGCCGAGACGCCATTGGCGCTCCTTGATTGCCGATTGTCGTTTCCATCTCAGCGTCACCGGCAACCCCCTATGCGCAGCCCCCTATGCCCGGCTGGGCCTGCCCTTCCTGGCTTGGGTGGCGACTCCCTGGGAAGCCGATCGCAGCCAAAGGGTTTTGGGGTTTTCATGGCCACGACGCCTTCTGGATCGCGGGTTTAACGGCCAGGTTTTACGGCGTCTCGAACGTCAGATCCTGAGGGCCCCTGGGGGTCGCGTCCTGGCCCTGAGTCCCTATACCTCCCGAGCCCTGGAAACCATTGCCGGCCGTCCGATGGCTGGCGTGTTGATGATGCCTGTCGACCCGGCAATTTTTTCCCCGGCCCCCGAGCTTGTCCAGCCCTGGAAGGTGGGTTTTGCGGGCCGCTATGCCGACCCCCGCAAGAACATCGAACTCCTCCTTGATGCCGTCCAGGCCTTGATGGCAGCCGGGCGTCCCGTCCAACTGGATTTGGTGGGTGAGATGGACACGACTGTCTTGCAGGAGGCTCTCTATCAAAGGGGTTTGGCCGAGATCACCCGTTGTCTGCCCACGTTGAGTCGCCACGACTTGGCGCCGGTGATGCAGGGGTTTGATGTGTTCGTCATTCCCTCCCACCAGGAGGGTCTCTGCATAGCCGCCCTAGAAGCTATGGCCTGTGGCGTGCCAGTGATCAGCACCCGCTGCGGCGGCCCCGAGGATTATGTGCAGCCTGGAGTCAATGGTGATCTGGTGGACAGTGACCCGGCTTCAATGGCGGCAGCGATCTCCTCGATGTGCATGAATCGCGCCCATCGCCAGGCCTGTGGTGCAGCGTCCGCTGCCTGGATTGAAACCAACGCTAGCTTTAATGCTGCACGTCGGATTGTGCGGGAGCAGTTAGCCGCTATGGATCCCACTTTTTTCCCCGTCGCGGGGGCTGCCTGAATGTGCGGGATCGCCGGATTGTTGGGCCGTTCTGCCGATGGATTCGCCGATCGGGTTCACCCCCACCTCGACCATCGCGGTCCCGATGACTCTGGACTGTGGAATGACGAGTCCACTTGTCTGCTCCAGACCCGACTGGCCATTCTTGACCTCTCAGCGGCGGGTCACCAGCCCATGGCGTCCTCCTGTGGCCGATGGTTGTTGGTTTTCAACGGCGAGATTTACAACCACCAGGAGCTGCGCCAGCTACTCCTGCAAGCGGGCGATCGTTTCCATGGAAATGGAGATACGGAGGTCCTGCTGGCCTGGATGATCCGCTTCGGAATTGAGGGTTTGCGTGATCTGAGGGGCATGTATGCCTTCTGCCTCTACGACACCCAGGAGCGCCGTGCCCTGCTGGCCCGTGATCCCCATGGTATCAAGCCCCTTTATTACTGGCATGGTCCTTCGGGCGAACTGGTTTTTGCCTCAGAACTGCGTGCGCTTCTGGCCAGTGATTTGATGCCCCGCCGCCTCGATCAGGAGGCCTTGGCCGGGTTTCTCAGTGCTGGATCTGTCGCGGAACCGGCCACCTTGGTGGAGGGTGTCTTTCGCCTGCCTGCCGGTGCTCTGGCCCAATGGCACAACGGTTCCTTGCGGGTCCACCCCTACGGCCCTTTGCCCGAGAGTCAGCCGCCGCCCCTTGGGGAATGGACCCAGGCTGGGGCTGTGGCGCTTGCCCGTTCCGCCTTGGAGAATTCCGTCGCCGCCCACATGGTCAGCGACGTCCGTGTTGGGCTTTTCCTTAGTGGGGGTCTTGATTCTGCTGCGATACTTGCCCTCGCCCCCCGCGGGCTGCATACCTTCACGATCGGATTTGACGATGCCGCCGCCGCCGGTTTCGATGAATCCGAGCCTGCTGCGCGAATCTCTTCCCATTTCGGCGGCGAGCACACGCTCCTGAAGCTCTCTGCCAACCAGGCGAGGGATTGGTTGCCCGAATTCCTGGCTAGTCAGGATCAGCCATCTCTCGATGGCTACAACACCTGGTGTGTCTCCCGTCTCGCCCACGAGCAGGGGTTGAAGGTGGCCCTTTCCGGCCTGGGTGGCGACGAATTGTTTGGCGGCTATCCCAGTTTTCGGGTGGTTCCCCGCCTGCGGCGTTGGCGTCGTCTCCTGGGCCCGGCGGGCCCGGTGGGGGCAGCGGTGATGCGCCACGGGCCTGGCGGCAATCAACACCGGCGTCAACGTCTGGCGGACCTGTTGGAGTCGCCTGCGTCCATGGCTCGGGCCTATCGCTGTGTGCGTTCCCTTTTCACCTCGCGGGAGGTCAACCAGTTATTGACCCATTGGGGTCTCGAGTCTGGAAGCGCGGCGGCGGGGACGGTTCTGCAGGAGCCACCACCAGGTTCCGATCGTGATGCGGTGGCCTGGCTTGAGGGCACCCGCTACCTTCGTAACCAGCTTCTGCCCGACAGCGATGTCATGGCGATGGCAGCGGCATTGGAACTGCGTCTGCCCTTTGTCGACGCCCGTCTTCAGGCCGCCCTGGCTCCTATCCCCGCCTCGTTGCGGCTAGCCCCCGGTAAGGGCTTGCTGCAGCAAGCGGTGCCGGAATTACCGGAATGGTTCAGGCAGCGGCCCAAACAGGGTTTCCGCTTCCCGTTTCAGTTGTGGCTCGATGACCCATCATCTCGGCTTACTCTGCGCCTGCCAGGTACCCCGGCCGGACTGGACCTTGCGCCCTGGTACCGCCGCTGGAGCCTGATGGTGCTCGAGCAGTGGCTCCGCCAACACCTTGCGATCGAATTGCCCTTGTCATGACTTTAATTCTCGGCATCAATGCTTTCCACGCCGACGCGGCCGCCGCTTTGATCCGTGATGGAGAAATCCTTGGCGCTGCTGAGGAGGAGCGCTTTCGTCGTATCAAACATTGGGCGGGCTTTCCCAGTGAGGCCATCCGTTGGTGTTTGGAGGATGGGGGCGTGGGCCTTGCAGATGTAGATCACATCGCGATCAATTCCTTCCCAGGTGCCCATCGTTGGCGCAAGATCGCCTACACGCTGGCCAGCCGTCCCGATCCTCGCTTCCTCTGGAGCCGCTGGCGCAACAAACGGGAACGTTCGGGTCTCGCCCAGCAACTCGTCGCCGCATTTCCCGGCCAGACTTTGTGCGCCGAACTCCATTTTGTCGAGCACCACCGTGCCCATCTGGCTTCTGCCTTTTACGCCTCCTCTTTTCAAGAGGCCGCAGTGGTTTCGGTTGATGGTTTTGGCGATTTCGCCAGCGGTGCCTGGGGTTATGGCAAAGGCACTGAATTATCTATTGACGGCCAGATTTATTTTCCCCATTCCTTAGGTGCTTTCTATACGGCAATTACCCAGTTTCTAGGCTTTCCCCATTACGGTGATGAATACAAGGTCATGGGCCTTGCCCCCTATGGCCAGCCCAGTTGGCTTGCCCAGATGAGGCGGTTGGTGAGGTTGCAAGACGACGGTACCTACAACCTCGATCTGACCTACTTCCAGCATGCCGGCCAGAATCTGCCCCACCAGTGGAGCCATGGCATTCCCGAGGTGGGCCGCCATTGGAGCCCTGCTTTGGAGACCTTGCTGGGACCGGCTCGGCGACCTGACGAGCCCCTCGATCAACGCCATAAGGACATAGCCCGGTCGGCGCAAGCGATGTACGAAGAAGCGTTTTTTCACCTTCTGCGTTCGCTGCATCGGCTCCATCCCAGCGAAAATCTTTGTATTGCCGGTGGTTGTGGGGCGAATTCTGTGGCCAATGGCAAAGTGACCGTGGCTACTCCCTTTCGCCAGGTGTACGTTCAGGCGGCTGCCGGTGACGCAGGCGGTGCCTTGGGGGCGGCTCTTGAGGTGTGGAATCGCCAGGAACATGCCCCCCGCAGCCGCTCTATGGCCACGGCCTACCTGGGAACTCGACCAACCCCAGGCTCCATCGAGACGCTGCTGGCTGATCCAAGTTCAAGGTCGGCCCTGGAGTTGGCTGGCTGTTCCATTCAGATTCTCTCGGATGGGGAGATTTGCTCCGCAGTGGCTGGCGCCATCAGCGAAGGATTAGTGATCGGCTGGTTCCAAGGCAGGATGGAATGGGGGCCTAGGGCCCTTGGTCACCGCTCAATCCTGGGGGATCCGCGCCGGGCCGACATGAAGGACATCCTCAATCTCAAGATCAAACGGCGCGAGTCGTTCCGCCCCTTCGCTCCTTCGGTTCTGCGGGAAGCGGTCTCGGAATGGTTCAGCCTTGATGGCGATGTGCCTTTCATGATGCAGGTGTATCCAATTCGGGAGGACAAGCGTCCCCTGATCCCGGCTGTCACCCATGTCGATGGTACGGGGCGTTTGCAGACGGTGACCGAGGTCGATAACGGTCGCTATTACCGTTTGATTCGCGCCTTCCGTGATCTCACGGGAGTGCCCATGGTTCTGAACACCTCATTTAATGAAAACGAGCCGATTGTCTGTACCCCTTCCCAGGCTCTTGATTGTTTTCTGCGCACTAAAATGGATCTACTCGTCCTCGATGATTTTCTGATTCGCCGGCGCAGCTAATGGCTTCGTCTTCCGGATTTCCGCCTCCGGCGATTGTCGTCGTTGTACCTACTCTTGATTCCTATTGCTTGCTGCCGCGGCTGGTTGCCTCTCTCCAGCAACAGACCTGGCCCCATTGGAAAGTCATGTTTGTCGATGGTCCAAGTCAGCCAGTCCACCGCCGCTGGATTGCAGATCTCTCTGCCCTTGATCCCCGCTTTCAATGGCGGCCACAAGATCCAACCAAACCGGGCATCTTCGGGGCTATGAATCAGGGCTTCGCCATGGCGACCTATCCAGACACTTGGCTGTTGTTCTGGGGGAGTGATGACTGGGCCGCCTCCCCCCAAGTTTTCGAGACTTTGGCCAGGGGCCTGCAAGCAGCCTGGAGTCGGGGTGGCGATCCAGATCTCCTGGTTGCCACCGGTCGCTATGTAGATCCCGCAGATGGTGCTGTAGGAAGCAACCCAATCCTCGGGCGCCGCAGTATCTTTCGTTGGCGCTACTCCTATCGCCGCTCTCTTTTCCTCGGTTCAACGCCACCCCATCAAGCTACCCTAATCGGCCCGGGGGCCCGTCGTCATCTGGCATGCTATGAAGATGGCTTTAAGCTTTCTGCCGATCTCGATTATTTTCTCCAGCTTTCACGCTGGCCCGATTTGGAGGTCGAATGCTTGGACCTTGAACTGGTTCACATGCAGTCCGGCGGGGTTAGTGGTCGAGAATCGCGACGGCGTTTTCAGGAGGTGCGGCTTGCCTATGGAAGGGCCTTTGGTTGGTTGTGGTGGCTGCCCTACGGATTTCGCTATGCACAACGTTTGGCCAGTCTGTTTAGTCCATGAGTGATGTTCTGCTCTTCGGCGCGACCAGCCCATCGGGTCTGGCTTTCCTTCAGGGATCAGAGTCATTGTCGGTCACTGTTGCCGGCAGGCGGCGACCGGATGGGTTTGCCGATGGGCCCTTCCAGCTATGTGATCTGCGGGCGGTCGATTCCCTTGAACAATCCCTTGGCGGAACTTTGGTTAGTTTTGCGCCCCTCTGGCATCTTGCCCCTTTCTTGGCGCGGTTGGCGGAGCATTCCCCGGCTCGGCTCGCCGGGATCAAGGCGGTTGTGGCCTGTTCTTCTTCCTCGGTGATCACAAAGCGTTTTGCCTTCAACCGGTTTGATCGCAATCTGGTGCAGCGCTTAACCGCTTCTCAGGACATCTTGATCCGTACCTGTAAAGATCTGGGCATACCCTGTAGGATTGTAGCCCCGACTTTGATTTACGGCAAGGTCGGGACCATTGGCGACCGTAACCTGAGCCAGCTACTTCAATGGATGCGTAGATTCCCGTTGTTGCCAATACCAGCCGATAGCGGCTTACGCCAACCCATCCATGCCAGTCAGCTAGCGGCTGTAGTCCGTTCACTCGTGATCGCCCTGGTTCGCCCAACCGATGGGTTGCCAACGACTGACGTGATCGCTGTAGGCGGTGATGACACCCTTACATATCTCGAACTACTGCTACGACTTCAACAACAATGTGAAGAGTCTGATCCCGCTCGGCGCTGTCGCCTGGTGTCGGTGCCTGGGTGGCTGTTCCGTGGTTTGGCGGCCCCGCTGCTGCTGGCGGCGCCCAAAGGCTTCGAAGCTGTGATGCGGATGCAGGTTGATCTTGCCGGTTTCCTCCCGGCCCACTCCCTGGTTGGTGAGGATCCGCGATCTTTCCCGGTATTGCCCCTTGAGCGCTGATGCGTGTCAACTTCCCTGGTCGGCAGATACCAGGCTTGGGGCTGGGAATCTTCCTCTGGTGGATATGGCCCTTAATCCCCATGCCGACAGCAGGGGGCGGCCCCCAAGTCATCACCGTTTTTGTCGAGGATCCCTGGCGAACACATAGCGCCATCCAACTGCATCAAAGACGACCGGGTTCAATTCTTGTCATGCAAGGATCTCCACGATTTCAGGAGATTAACCGCAATCAACTGGTTCGTTTTGGGCAGTGGCCGCCCGAGATGAAGGCTCCAGTGATTCTCACCGCAGGTTGTGACACTGTGGGTCAGTTGACGGCCCTCGCGCTCTGGTTAAAACAGCAACCAGGGGCTGGGAGCGTGACCATTGTTACCAGTCCGGCCCATTTGGGGCGGGCCCTGGCGATTGGACGCATCGTTTTGGGTTCTGTGGGGTGGTCGGTTACCGGATTCGCCGCTTCCACGGGAGATAATCGACCTGAGACACCTTTGCGTACCCTCCGTGACCAGGTCCGCGCCCAGATCTGGCGCACAACCCGCTTGAATCCCATCCCTGTGAATCGTCCCTGTCTGTGAGCCAGCCCGTTGGCCTACTTTTGTTCCTTTCAGGCTTCTTGTCCTGGCTGTTGCTTTGGTGGCTCGTTCCGGTGCTGAGACAGCGCCTTC
>CAMDWF010000115.1 GCA_945878795.1 Synechococcus sp. UW140 | reverse complement strand
CGGAGCAGGTCAGTGGTTTCTGGCCAGGCCGTCGACGCCACGCTTGTCAACAAGAGATTCTCGGTCTCTCTTCTCGATCCTTCTAACGCTGCCCCTGAGTGGCAGGCAAGCAGCTTGGGGTGGCGAAGCCTTGAACCGTTGGTGGCTTGTCCACTCAAGTGGCTTGTTCGTTAGCCGACCTGATCAATTGCCTGTGCATGAAGCCGCAACCCAAGAGCTTTGGCTACTTTGAGTACTGTCCCGAAACTTGGATTTCCTTCGGAGCTGAGTGCCCTGTACAAGCTTTCTCGACTAAGCCCAGCATCCTTTGCCACTTGTGACATACCCTTAGCTCGAGCAATATCTCCAAGAGCTCGTGCAATACCGGCAACATCTTCAGGTGCTTCTTCAAACCAAGCATCCAGATATGCGGCCATTTCTTCAGGCGTTCTAAGGTGCTCAGCCACGTCATAGGGAGTAATTCTGGCGGCTTGAGAATTGGAAGCTGGTTGTGCTTGGGTCATTGAAAGTAGTTCTGAAATTGCAGGTTTAACTCAAGGGCCTTGGCGATGTCTTTTGACTAAGTTGATTTGCTGCCTCCAGCAAGAAGTAGTAGGAGTTGATCACCCCGGATGGAGTAGTAAACGCTGTGGCCAGGTCCCACATCAATCTTCAATTCAGCAACACCTTCCGTAAGATTACGGAAAACCCCGGGATTGCCATGGATGAGGCGGTCAACGCGCATGAGCACGCGAGCTCTTCCAACTTGACCCTTGAGGCTGTTAATCCACGCTTGGTAGGCATCCGTCTTGGCAACCCTCATCCCGCCACTGTAGCCCCTGAGCTACGGATAGACAACCGATGCGATCGCACAAGTGGTATCGGCTAACGCTCGCCATCACCAGGCCGCAAAGCGTTCTCGTCGAGGAAGATAGGCTTGCGGTGGCGGCTGAGGTGCATTGGCGGTGTTAGCTGACCAGTGCCTTTGCCTTGGGCGCTGGCGCACCACGTAGCAGGCCTTCCACACTTAAATCCTCATCAACATCTGGCCAGTGAATTCCATAGCCGGCTCCAGCAATCTCCCAGTTTTTACGCTCCTGGGAAGTTGCATGCAGAAGTCTTGGGAACCAAGCCAACGGCACCGAGATGGATCGACCGTCAGCCAGGTCCACGATCAGCCTGTCCTCTGTCAAGGCAACGTCAGTGACCTGCTCACCAGGGTTAACCATGAAACTCCTCCCATGCCTTCAGCAGGATAGCTCTGTTCATGCTGACCAGCCGTTCAATTTCACGCAGCTCTCTGGCGCTGAAAGCAAGGCTTGAGGACAGTGCCACAGGAATAAGCCAGACTTTGCAAGACGCCTTATCTCTGTCGACATGAACATGGGGAGGCTCGTTTGGCTCGTGACTGTAGAAGTAGACCCTGTATGGACCGCTTCTGAGGATTGTCGGCATCCGAAAGCGCCACCATCACATCAACGATACCGACCTCGGCCTTCCTGTGCAGCTAACTCTTTATTGGGAGTTTCCGAGAACCACTCCCCTGGTGCCCCCCCATTCCGTAAACCACGGTGAGGCATCGGGCTGAATAACCGCAAAACCATTGCAGTGCAGTGCTCGTTGGCGGAGGCCATCGAAGCATGGGAGTGGTTTGCGGGTCCGATAACCATATGTTCGGCACAATACACAACCCAGATCGAATGACCAGATCAGCCTCAAGCACGATTGCAGGGTACGTAAATAGTGGTTGCCACTCAAGACGCCAACAGCGCCTCAACAAATTCAAAACTATTAAATGGGCGCAGATCGCGGATCGTTTCGCCGGCACCGATGAAGCGGATCGGCAACTTGGCCTCAGACGCCACGGCCAGGGCCACACCGCCGCGGGCGCTGCCGTCGAGCTTGGTCAGCACAACGCCGGTGAGGCCCGCTGCCTGGGCAAAGGCCATCGCCTGTTTCAGCCCATTTTGACCCTGGCTGGCATCAAGCACCAGCAGGGATTCAACCGCCGCTTCGGGGGCCAGTTTGTCGATGATGCGTCGCACCTTGGCCAGCTCTTCCATCAGGTTGTGTTTGGTCTGCAGGCGGCCGGCGGTGTCCACCAGCACCAGCTCGCTGCCCTTGGCTTGGGCGGCGCCGATGGCGTCGTAGACCACCGCCGCCGGATCGGCATTGGTCGAGGGATTGGAAATCACGGCAACGCCACTGCGCTCGCCCCACACACTCACCTGCTGCACCGCCGCCGCCCGGAAGGTGTCCGCCGCGGCGATCAAACAGCTATAGCCACTGCGCACGGCCAGATTGGCCAATTTGCCAAGGGTGGTGGTTTTACCAACCCCGTTGACCCCCACCAGCAACCAGACATTCAGCCGCCCCCGTTCGGGCACCAACAACTCGCGGCCACTGGCGCTGATCGGCGCCTCCAGCAGGCCCCGCAATTGCTCCTTGAGAAAGCGCAAACCCTCGGCCGGATCCACTACTTCTTCGTTGAGCCGCTGCCGCAGGGCCGCCAGCACCTGGTCGGTGGCCTGGACGCCCACATCGGCCCGCAAAAGCGTAGTTTCCAGGTCATCGATCACCTCGGGGGTGAGGGGATCGTCGCCGAGGCTGTCGAGCAGTTGGGTGACGAAACCACGGCGGGTCTTCTCCAGGCCGCGCCGCAGTCGCCCCAGCCAGTCGATTTCCTCTAGGGAGACCTGCTCGACCGAGCGCCCCTGGGCAGCCAACACCTCCGCCGACCAGGTGAAGGTGTCATCGAAATCGCCCAGCTGGGGATCATCGCCAGCGGGCACCGCAACGGCGGTCCCGGGGACAGAAGTACCGGTGCTAGCGGCCGCTGGCCGGTCAGCAGGGGCGGCCAAAACCTCGGAGGCGGCCAGGCTTTCCTGGGCTGTCAATTCCTGCAGCCGCTGCTGACGCTGGGCCGCTGCTTGCTCCAACAGGGATCGGCCCGGGGCCGCTGGGGCGGGGTCTTCTAGTTGCGCAGGGATGGGCGCCGCTGCGGGTACGGCGAATATCGGTTCGGCAGGAACCGCGGGCTCGGTGGGAGCAACTACCGCAGACCAAGCGGGAGCCGCTGGGGTGGTTCCCTGGAACCCCACCGAAACCGCCGGGGCAGGTGGTTGTGAAGCCCCAATTGCTTCGGCCGTAGCCCCGGGCTCCAACCGCTCGGATTGCGGCCCTGGCACCGTTGCCGGTTCAACAGCTGCGGGCGACGGCGCTGCGACGACGGCGCTGGCCTGGGCGGTCGAAGCCGCCTGCTGCTGGGCCTTCAGGCGGGCATAGGCCTGGCGCGCCCACTCCAGGGCCTCCTGATCAACGCCGCCAGCGGCGGCCGGAGCTGGCTCCAACGGTGTGGACACCGCTTCGCCGGGAGCATCCTGGGGAGGGGCTGAAGCAACCTCCGGAACAACGGCCGCAATCACGGCATCCCCTGCTCCAGGGTCGACGGCCTCCATATCTGAGTCGCTGCCAAGGGCCTGCTCAGCCGGCGTCTCAGCGGCCGTCTCGGCTTGGGGCGCGGTGCGGCGGCGAAACCAATCAAAGACCATCTTGGCTGAAACCCTCCCTAGACCTTGGTGGCGTTGGTGAAGCGCCGGAGCACACCGTTGATCATGCGCCGTCCTTGCTCATCGCTGTAGCGATTCGCCAGTTCGACCGCCTCACTGCAGGCCACCGCCAGGGGGGTGCCGAACTGCTCCAGGTCCACCGCCGCCAGCCGCAAAATGTCCCGATCGATGCGGGGAAGACGGGTCAAACGCCAGCCCTCCATCACCCGATCCAAGCGGGCGTCCAGGTCATCGCGCTGCTGCAGCACCGCCCGGGCCCGTTCGATCGCCCCCCGGCGCACCGCCTCCTGGTCGGCCAACACCAACAGCCGCGGCAACTCAAGGCTGGCCGACAAGCGATTCAGGGCCTGTTCGGCCAAGGCCAGACCCTTCTGCAGGTGCGTGCGCACCCTGGGCAGGCTCTGTTCGCCCTCTTGCTGCAGTTCGCTATCGAGCAACTGCTGCTGGGCCTGTTCGAGATCACCGGCGGAATGATCTAGGGCCTCACGCACATGCTGGGCCAGGCTGGCCTGGACCTGATGCAGCAGGGCCTCCATCGACAGATCCGAGGGCGGCGTCCGCAGGCTGCCCCGGTCATCCACCTGACCGAGCATCAACAGGGCCAGTTCACGGGAAAGGGAGTGACTCTGCATCACGAAAGCTGGGGGGCCCGCAGTTGGGCCATGAGGCTGGAGAAGCTTCGGTTCGAAGCGGGCTGACGCTCATCGGGGTTGACGATGCCCGCCGAGATGATCGTGCGGAAGGCATCTTCGACGCTGAGATCCAGATCCTTGACTAGGCGCTCCGGCACCACGGCGTACCAACCGGTGGTGGGGTTGGGGGCGGTGGGAATGAAAACGCTGAGCATGGTCTCACTGAAATCAGCCTGGATCGAACCTGCCATCGCACCGGTGACGAAGCCAAGGGCATACAGACCCTCCCGGGGGTATTCCACCAACACAACCCGACGAAAGCGGCTGGAGTTATCCCTTAGAAAGGTTTCCAGCAACTGCTTGAGGGTTTTGTAAACCGAGCCGGCCACTGGAATCCGCAGCAGGGTGCCCTCGCCAAACTCCAGCAACCAACGCCCGACAATGTTGCGGGCCATCAGACCTATCAGCAGGATGCCCAGCAGGGGCACCAAAAGACCCAAGCCAAGATTGATCAGTTCCTGCAGCAAGGGGTGCAGGGTGTTGAAGGGGTTGAACTGCTTGGGAATCGAAGTCAGAAACGCCAGAACAAAACGGCTGACCGTGGTGGCCAGCCAGATGGTGGTGGCCAGGGGGATCACCACCAAAAGACCCGCGATCAGGTCGTTTTTAAGGTCCTGCTGCAGCCTGGAATTAAGGGGCTGATCGGGTCTTGGCAGGGTTGAAGGGGGATCCAATGGGCTGTAGAGGGGCTACGGGGTCTGGAATGCAAACGCTAACCAGCGATTGGGCCGGAAACCGGGAACCTCCAACGCCGAAGGGCTAAAGAACACTGCCCAGGCACAGAATTGTGAAGGCGGCAATCAGTACCACCGCACCGGCGGAGTTGCCCAAACGGCGCTGGTTGAGGGTCACCGCGCTGGTTTGTTGCATCTGCTTGAACTGGCCTTCCATCTGGCCCAACTGACGCTCAACGAAAGTGCGGGCCGCCTGGGTTTTCTGTTCAGGGGTGGCGGTGGCGGGCACCTGGCCGCGGGCTTCGGCCTGCTTGACAAGCTGCTGCAACATGGCCGGATCCTGGCTTTGTTGACGGGCCATTTCCAGCTGGCCCTTGGAAGCGGCCAACTGCTGGTCGGCCTGCTCCTGCATCATTTTGTCGCCCCCGAAGGCAATCGGCAGGGCGGCCGTCAGCAATACCGCCAACAAACCGCTCAGCAGACAAACGGACCAGAGCAGCGGCGAGCGCTCGTTGCCACCGTCGTCAAGCCTGGCTGAGATGTACATCAACACCAGGCCCACCAGCGCCAAGGGCGATTGCTGCACCAGCCGTTCCACCACCAACTGGCGAAAGGGTTCGGCCCCCCAGTCCCAAAGCGCTAAAACCGCCAGCAGATTGAGTAGCAGGAGCACCACCAGGGTGATCCCCATCCAGCGAAGCAGCGGGCTGAAGCGGGTGGACGAAGAGAAGGACACGCCTGGGGATCCTGTTTGGCCAGACTTTACCGACTTGCCCGTGTCCCCTCCCAGTTCCAACCACCTTTCTCAAAGCCTGCGCCAACGGGCCCTGGACGAGGGCTTCGCCGTGGCAGGCATCGCCGCCGTTCCAGGTAGCAGCCGCCTGGCCCTGCGCAACGCTGCCCTGGAGCGCTGGCTGGGCGCTGGCTACCAGGGTTCGATGGCTTGGATGGCGGACCCGCGGCGACGGGCCATCGACGAACTTTTACCAGGGGTGCGCAGTGTTTTGGCGGTGGGCCTTAATTACCACGTCAAGGCCCAACGCCAGCCCGGCAGCTTGGCGGTGGCCCGTTACGGCTGGGGGCGGGACTACCACCGGGTCATCGATGGGCGCCTGCGGCGCCTTGGCCGCTGGCTGCAGGAACAAGTGGATGGGGCCCGCTGGCGGGCCTGCGTCGACAGTGGGCCGCTGATGGACAAGGCCTGGGCGGAAGAGGCGGGGCTCGGCTGGATCGGCAAACACGGCAACCTCATCAACTCCAAGCACGGCTCCTGGCTGCTGCTGGGACACCTGCTCACCACCGTGCCCCTGAGCCCCGACAGGCCCGCTGCGGCCCGCTGCGGAACTTGCCGCCTCTGCCTGGATGCCTGTCCCACCGAGGCGATCCGCGAACCATTCGTCGTCGATTCGCGCCGCTGTATTTCCTTTCACACCATCGAAAATCGAGACCCGGTCCTGCCCCCGGCCATCGCCAACCATCTCCAGGGCTGGGTGGCCGGCTGTGACATCTGCCAGGACGTTTGTCCCTGGAATGGTCCCGACCTGCCCAGTGCCACCGATGCCGAAGTGCAACCCAGGCCCTGGTTGCTGGATCTGAAGGGATCCGAGGCCCTCGCCTGGAGTGATGGGGACTGGGATGGGCGTCTACGGGCCTCCGCCCTGCGACGCATCAAACCCTGGATGTGGCGCCGCAACCTGCGGGCCGCCCTAGGTCTTTCTCCTCCCTCTGCCTAGGGTGGGGAGGATTCTTAATGACTCCATGGCAGGCCGTTCCTGGCTGAATTTGGCCCCTTTCGTCCTTCGCCATCTGCAGCTAACCAAGGCGAGAACCAGCTGGCTGCCGCTCCCCCGTTTCGGCATCACCCTGACGCTGCTGACGGCCGGCCTATTGGTGACGACGCAACCGGCCGCAGCCATGGTGCCCTTCGTGTTCGTTCCCCAGCCCGAGGCCCTCGAGGGGGCTGGCAGGGGCATTGCCCAGGCCGCCGCCAAGCTGCTGCGTTTCGGCCAGCCCGAAGATGCTGCTCGCCTGGCCGATCTCACCGTCCGACTGCTCCCCAACGAACCGATCGGTTGGGTGCTGCTAGCGGAAGCCGAACTGCGCAGCAACCGCTCTGAACAAGCCCTCAAGGCCCTGGAGAAAGCCAAACGACTC
>CAMDWF010000114.1 GCA_945878795.1 Synechococcus sp. UW140 | reverse complement strand
GGCAGGCCCCAGGCATCGCCGGGCCCGCCAGCCAGCGTCACCTGGTTGTCGGGGTTGGCGAGCACTTCGCCGTGGCCGATCAAAAACCCCACCGCCTCCCCGGGCCGGCGCTGCAGCAGGCGGGGCGGATCGAAGCGTTGCAGGGCCGTCCAGAGGCCATAGCCGCGCCCGAAGTCGCGCTGGGGCTCGCCGGCGGCCCAACTGTTGGGCACAAAGCAGCTGCCGGCCCCCGATAGTTCCGCCGGGAGGTCGGGGGCGGCGATGCCGGGAATGCTGAAGAAGCGGCTGCAGGAGATGTGGTCCATCAGGCCCCGGCCCAGCTGGGCGGAGGGATCGATCAAGCCCCGCTCCTGCTGACCCTCACTGGAGTGCAGCAGCAAGCGCAGCGATTCAATCGTCGAGGCGCAGAGCACGACGATCGACGCCCGCAGCAACTGCCGCTGGCCGCTGCGGGGTTCGAGGGCCACCACCCCCTCGGCCCGCTGCTGCTGGCGATCCATCTGCAGGTGGCTGACGATGGTGTCACTGCGCAGGGCCACCCGGCCGGTGGCCAGGGCCCGGGCCAGGGTGACCCCCTGGGCGCTGGAGCGCGGCCAGGGCCCGTCCTGGGCGGGACGATGCAGGCGAAAACCGCGGGAGTGGATCAGCGGCAGCCCCAGCTCCCGGGCCAGGGCCGCCTGCAGATGGCGTTCGCCCGGTGTGAAGGGCAAGGGGGGCAGGTAGTGGCCGTCGGGGAGGGTGCTGAGGCCATCGGCCTGGCCATGGACCCCCAGCAAGGTTTCCAGCCGGGTGTAATAGGGGTCAAGGTCCGCGTGGCTGATCGGCCAGGAGGGGCCCCGGCCATCCCGTTCGCCGGCCTTGAATTCGTGGTCGGAGAGCCGCAGGGTGATGCCGCCCCAGGTGAGGCTGCGACCCCCCACCTGGCGGCCCCGGCTCCACAGAAAGGGGGCGTCAGCCGGGGTGGTGTAGGGGTGCAGGCGCTCATCGACGAAGAGCTCGGGGTTGTGTTTCCAGAAACCCGGGTGCTGGGCCTGCAGGCGGCTGCGGCCACTGCTGAGAAAGGCCAGCCGCCGCAGGCTGTTCAGGGGTTCTGCCCCCAGGGCCCGCCGGGGGCTCAGTTGGGGGCCGGCCTCCAACACCAGCACCCGCAAGCCCGCCTCCGCCAGCACCATGGCGGCGACGCCGCCACTGGCACCGCAGCCCACCACCAGCGCATCCCAGGTGCCATCAAGGGTGGGGTCCAGGGCCATGGGCGAGGGGCAGGGCGGCAACGGGTCTGGCGGGCCAAACAAAAGCCCTGGTACTCAAAGGAGCGCCAGGGCTGATGCGGCTGCAATTGGTGGCGGGGGCGAGATTTGAACTCGCGACCTTCGGGTTATGAGCCCGACGAGCTACCAGACTGCTCTACCCCGCGGTGTGAAACGACATTACCAGCCCGTGGGCACCCCCCTGGCTGGGCCGGTTCTTCAACGCATCTCCCCCAGCACCTCCAGCCGCAGGTGGGGGGCTGGCCTCAGGAAGCGCTGGTCCAGCTCTTCGATGGACATCGGCGTCAGCCATTCGAGTTTCTGCAGCAGATGCAGGGCCACGGCGTGTTTGGCCCGGCTGGCCCCGTCTTCCACCTTGATGGCGACCCCCAGGCCTTCGCCCACCCGGCTGAGGCATTGGATGCCCTCGGCGCCGCCCTTGCTGATGACCTGGCCATGGCCACTGCGCATCAGCTCGGTGTCAAAGCGACCCTCGCCCGCCACCAGTTCGGGGTGGGCCAGCATCGCCCGGCCCAACTGTTCGAGATCGGCATGGGTGCCGGCGCCGAGATGGGCAAAGGTGAGGGCCATCTGGGCCAATTGCAGTTGCAGGGTTGGGGCGCCGCAGTCGTCGGGGGCGCTGATCAGCTCGGCGGCGGGGATCGCCAGCAATTCGCTGATGCGTTTGAGCACCTCCTGTTGCACCGGATGGTCGATCTGCAGGTAGCTCTCGAGGGGCCAGTGCAGCTGGCGGCAGGTGGCCAGAAAAGCGGCGTGCTTGCCGGAGCAGTTGTGTTCCAGGGGGCTGCTGGCGCCTGCGGGGACGGGGCATTGCAACTGGGAGGTTTCCAGTTCGGCTCCCCAGAGCAGGCGGAAGGCCTCGCGGGCGTGGACGGCACTACCGCTGTGGGAGGCGCAGGCAATCGCCAGGCCCCTGTCGCCGCAGCCGTTGCGCTCGGCCGCGCCGCTGCCGACAAAGGCCATGGCCTGGAATGGTTTGAGGGCGCTGCGGACAAAACTGAGCTGCTGGGGATCGCCAGCCCGCAGCAGCACCCGGCCGCGGCTGTCACAGACCACGGCATGGACCCGGTGTTGGGATTCGGCGATGCCATTGCGCAGCAGCCTCACCTCCAAGGGCGCCATCAAGGTGCCGCGATTGGCTCCCGAAAAGCTGGAGGGCAGGGGCATGGGGAGCGGTGCGGAGGAGTCAGATGCCGGCGAGACCAGCTCAGAGAGCCTGGCAGAGCCCGGTACCAGCCACCAGCAGCAGGCCGGCAACCGTGAGCCCGAGGCGCAGGCGGGAGAGTACGGGGCCGATCTGGTGGCGGGCGACGAGCTGGTCCTGCTGGAGCCAGGGGAGCGGCTTGGGCCAGACCTGGCCGTCGTACCAGCCCGATTCTTCGTAATCCACCTGGTCGGCCAGCAGACGTTTTTGCACGTAGGTCCAGCCCAGCCACTGGCGCAGCAACAGCAGCAGGGGCAGGGCGACGCTGGCAGTGGCCGCGGCGACCGCCAGCCGGGGGATGTCGTGACGCAGGGGCACGCTGCCGGTGGCCACCACCAGGGCCACCGGCAGCAGCAGCAGCCAGCTCAGCGATAGGGCCCGCAGCAGGGGCCAGCCATCGGGGCCGGCGGGCCAAACAAAAAACCAGGACTCCAGCAGTTGTTGGTATTCGCGCAGGGGCCGCTGTTCCCGGGGGACAGGACAGGGGCCCGCCTGGGCGATCAGGCCAGGGCTCGGGCGTTCCTGGCCCTGGCCGAAATCGCCACTCCTGGTGGGGTTCGCCATAGGGGGATTAGGTGGTCGGTTGCAGGGGGCTGACGTAGCGCTCCTGCTGCCCCTGGCTCCAGAAAGCCTCCAGGTCGTAGTAGCCGCGCTCGTTGGGGGCGAGCACATGGACGATCAGTTCGCCGTAATCGAGCACGACCCAGCGGCCGTGGTCCTGGCCCTCCTGGCGCAGGGGCAACCGACCCGCCTGCTCTTCGAGTTGGTCCTGCACCGAGCGGGCGATAGCGCGGACCTGCACGTCCGAGAGGCCGCTGCAGATCACAAACCAATCGGCCAACGAAGAGATGGCCTCGACGCCGATCAGGCGGATATCAACTGCCTTGCGGTCATCGCAGGCCTCGGCGGCCATCAAGGCCAGGGCGTGGCTGTCAATGGCCGGAATCCCCAAGGCGGCTGGGTTGGAGGGTCTGGGGGCGACGTTCGCTGCGGGGGCGAAGGGCCCATCAAGCCGGGCGACATCAGCCATAGACGTTCTCACTACTGACGGATTGGCGGGAGCCCTCCTGCTGGGCCATTTCGGCACGGGCCTTGCCGGCACTCTTGCGCAGGGCCTCCAGGCGATCTTCGTAAAAGGAGCGACGGCGTTTCTTACGGGTCTGCTCAACCAGCTCCTTGAGGGCGCCGCCCAGGCTCTTATAGGCATTGGGTAGGGTGTAGCCGAAGCGACAGGCCAGGTCGATGGCCCGCTCGTCGGCACTGATGGCATCGCGCAAGCGCTTCTCGTTGTTGTTTTTGAGGTAGAGGCGGTAGCCGGCAAAGCCGGAAAGGCCCATCGCCATGATCAACAGCAGGCCGTCCTGCACCCACAGCTCACCGATGGCGCCGCCCAGGCCGATGGCCAGGGCTGCCATTTCCCAGCCGTCCCGGGGGACGGTGTCGTTCTGGATGCGGCCCACTTCATGCCAGAAGAGCAGGTTGCGGTGGTCGAGGGCCAGGGCGTCCCATTTCTGCAGGTCGAGCTGGATCTCGATCTCGTCGCGGCCGATTTCTTCGATGCTGATCAGGGGTGGGTCGACGGCGGCTGAAGCTTCGACAAACACCCAGCTCTGCATCTCAGGGGGAAGGAGCCCCTTCAAGCGCTGGAGTTCGCTCATCGCCGGGTCACAGGCACATCTGAACACGCCCACCATAACCATGCCCCCCGGGAAACGGGCCCCTGGCATTGGTAGGGATGGCCGGCGAGCGTGAGAGGCTGGGCCCGTTTGGCTGCCAACCCCCATGCCCCGCCGCACGGATCTAAGGCGCATCCTGCTGTTGGGGTCCGGTCCGATCGTGATCGGCCAGGCCTGTGAGTTCGATTATTCGGGCACCCAGGCCTGCAAGGCCCTGCGGGCTGAGGGTTACGAGGTGGTGCTGGTCAACAGCAATCCGGCCTCGATCATGACCAACCCTGATTTGGCCAATCGCACCTACATCGAGCCGCTGACGCCGGAGGTGGTGGCCCGGGTGATCGAGCGGGAGCGGCCCGATGCCCTGCTGCCGACCATGGGGGGGCAGACGGCCCTCAACCTGGCCGTGGCCCTGGCGGAAGACGGCACCTTGGAGCGCTTTGGCGTCGAATTGATTGGCGCCAATCTGGAGGCGATCCGCATGGCGGAGGACCGGCTGCTGTTCAAGGAGGCCATGGCCCGCATCGGCGTGGCCGTGTGCCCCTCCGGCATCGCCAACACGTTGGAGGAGGCCGAGGAGGTCGGCGAAACGATTGGGTCCTATCCGCGCATCATCCGGCCGGCCTACACCTTGGGCGGCTCGGGCGGTGGCATCGCCTACAACCCGGAAGAATTCCGGGCGATCTGCAAGAGCGGCCTGGAGGCCAGCCCCGTCTCCCAGATTCTGGTCGAGCAATCGCTGTTGGGTTGGAAGGAATTCGAACTGGAGGTGATGCGGGACAGCGCCGACAATGTGGTGATTGTCTGCAGCATCGAGAATCTCGACCCGATGGGGGTGCACACCGGCGATTCGATCACGGTGGCCCCGGCCCAAACCCTGACTGATCGCGAATACCAAAGGCTGCGGGACCAGTCGATCGCCATCATTCGCGAGATTGGGGTGGATACGGGCGGCAGCAACATTCAGTTCGCCATTAACCCCGAGGACGGGGCGGTGGTGGTGATTGAGATGAATCCGCGCGTCTCCCGGTCGTCGGCCCTGGCCAGCAAGGCCACCGGTTTCCCGATCGCCAAGA
The DNA here is from genome assembly GCA_945878795.1 of Synechococcus sp. UW140. Classification (GTDB taxonomy): domain Bacteria; phylum Cyanobacteriota; class Cyanobacteriia; order PCC-6307; family Cyanobiaceae; genus Cyanobium. Next base: position 1,896 of record CAMDWF010000114.1, on the reverse strand, counting down.
TCGCCGCCCGGCTGGCGGTGGGTTACACCCTTGATGAAATCGTCAACGACATCACCGGCGCCACGCCGGCCTGTTTTGAGCCGACGATTGATTATGTGGTCACCAAGGTGCCGCGCTTCGCCTTCGAGAAGTTCCGCGGCAGTCCAGCGGTGCTAACCACCTCGATGAAGTCGGTGGGCGAAGCGATGGCGATTGGCCGCTGCTTTGAGGAATCCTTCCAGAAGGCCTTGCGGTCTTTGGAAACCGGCCTGGCCGGTTGGGGCTGCGACCGCGAAGATCCGCATCCCAACGCCGCCGACCTAGATCGCCAGGTGCGCACCCCATCGCCGGATCGCATTTTGGCGGTGCGCACCGCCATGGTGCGGGGCTACAGCGATGCCGAATTGCATCGGCTCAGTGCCATCGATCCCTGGTTTTTGGCCAAGTTGCGGGGCCTATTGGAAGCCGAGCAAAGGCTATTAAAAGGTCGCCAGCTGACCGACTTGGGGGCTCCAGCCCTGCTGGAGCTGAAGCAACTGGGCTTCTCGGACCGCCAGATCGCCTGGGCCACCGGAACCGCTGAGTTGGATGTGCGCCGTCACCGCCAGGCCCTGGGGGTGAGCGCCATCTTTAAGACCGTTGACACCTGCGCCGCCGAATTCGCCTCCAGCACGCCGTATCACTACTCGACCTACGAACGCCCCCTAGAGCAGATCGGCGAAGATGGCCAGCTGCGGGTACTGCCGCCGGCCAGCGAGGTGCAACCCGAAAGCCGCCGCAAGGTGATGATTTTGGGCGGTGGGCCCAACCGCATCGGCCAGGGCATCGAATTTGATTACTGCTGCTGCCATGCTTCGTTTGCCCTAAGGCGAGAGGGCTTCGCCACCGTGATGGTGAATAGCAATCCGGAGACGGTTTCCACCGACTACGACACCTCGGACCGCCTCTATTTCGAGCCGCTGACCTTTGAAGATGTGCTGAATGTGATTGAGGCCGAACGCCCCGAGGCGGTGATTGTGCAGTTCGGCGGCCAGACGCCCCTGAAGCTGGCGATTCCGCTGTTGCGCTGGCTGGAATCAGCCGAAGGCCAGGCCTGCGGCACAAGCATCTGGGGCACCTCGCCCGAATCAATCGACCGGGCTGAAGACCGGGAGCAGTTTGAGGCGATTTTGCGGCGCTTGGAGATCCGCCAGCCCCGCAATGGCCTGGCCCGCAGCGATGGCGAAGCGCGGGCTGTGGCCGAACGGGTGGGCTATCCGGTGGTGGTGCGGCCCAGTTATGTGCTGGGCGGTCGGGCGATGGAGGTGGTGTATGGCGAAGAGGAGCTGAATCGCTACATGGTGGAGGCGGTGCAGGTGGAGCCGGACCATCCGGTGCTGATCGACCAGTTTCTGGAAAACGCCATCGAAGTGGATGTGGATGCGCTATGCGATGGCGACGGTCAGGTGTTGATCTGCGGGTTGATGGAGCACATCGAACCGGCCGGCATTCACTCGGGCGATTCGGCCTGCGCTTTGCCGGCGGTGTCGTTGGGCCCGGAGGTGCTGGCAACGATCAAGGGCTGGAGCCGGGACCTGGCCCTGGCCCTAGAGGTGCGGGGGCTGATCAATCTGCAGTTCGCGATCCAACGCCAGCCCGATGGCCAGGAATTGGTGTTCATCATTGAGGCCAACCCCAGGGCGTCGCGCACGGTGCCATTTGTGGCCAAGGCCACGGGCGTGCCCTTGGCCAAAATCGCCAGCCAGTTGATGGCCGGCCGCACCTTGGCGCAGCTGGGCCTAACCAGCGAGCCGGTGCCGCCGCTGCAGACCGTCAAGGAGGCGGTTCTGCCCTTCAAGCGCTTCCCAGGGGCCGATATTTTGTTAGGCCCGGAAATGCGCTCTACTGGCGAGGTGATGGGCATCGCCGCCGATTTCG
>CAMDWF010000113.1 GCA_945878795.1 Synechococcus sp. UW140 | reverse complement strand
GCGAGGCCTGCCGGCCCACCTGGTCACTGAGCAGTTGCAGGGCCTGATCGGCGACCCGGCCGGGGCCTTCGCCCCTTTCGAGCACCAGGGCCTGCAACTGGCTCAGCCGTTCCTGCAGCAGCGGATTGGTCACCGTTAGCTGCTCCACCAGGTTGCTGCGATGCAGCGAGCGGCGTTGGTCGAAAATCACCGCCAACAGGGCAATGCCAAAGCTGCCCCCCAACAGGCGGGTGAGGTTGTAAACCAGTGCCGGCGCCCATATCCTCGCGGGGCAAGGGGCCAAGGGTCACCAGGCTGAGGGAGGGCCAGTACATCGAATCGACTCCTGTAGCGGTAATCAGCGCCGCACGCGCACGTTGGCAGACAAGCCAGGCACCAACCTCAGCCCCTTGGTCTGTTGCGGATCCAGGGCGATGCGGGCGGTGATCCGCTGCACCACCTTGGTGAAGTTGCCGGTGGCGTTATCCGGGGGCAACAGGGTGAAGCGGGCCCCCGACGCCGGCGCCAAACCGGTGATGCGGCCCTTAAAAACGCGATCGGGGAAGGCATCAAGCCGCACCTCGGCGGCTTGGCCCAGCCGCAGGGCCGTCAGCTGGGTTTCCTTGAAATTCGCCTCCACCCACGGCTGGGTGTCCACCAGGGTCATCAGCGGCTGGCCCGGTTGCACCTGGCGGCCCGGTTCGGCGCGGCGGGCACCGATGCGGCCCGGCGCCGGCGCCGTAATGCGGGTGTAAGAGAGCTGCAGCTGGGCCTCGGCCAGCGCCGCCTGGGCCTGGGCCACCTTGGCCGCCGCCGCTTGGGCCTTGGAGCGATCCACGCCCACGTCCTGGATGCGGGCCTGGACGCTCTGGGCACTGGCCTGGCTGTGGGTGAAATCCGCCTGGGCCTTGCGCCAGGCCGCCACCGCCCGCTCCGCTTCATAGCGGGAGACGCCGCCCTGCTGGGCCAGTCCCACCAGCCGCTGGGCATCAGCCCAGGTGCGGGCCAATTCACTACTGGCCGACTGTTGTTCGGCGATCGCCACCCCCTGGGCGGCGCGGGCGGTGCTGAGGGTGGCGCCCGCCTTGGTGCCCATCGCCTCGGCTTCGCGGCCCACCTGCTCCAGGTCGGCCCGGGCCCGATAGAGCCGCACGCCAGCATCCCGATCATCCAGCAAAATCAACGGCTGGCCGGCCTTCACCTCATCGTTGTCGTCAACAAAGACCCGCACAATCGTGCCCGGCACCCGGCTGGAAATCTCGGTGAGACGGCCCTGTAATTGGGCATTGTCGGTTTCTTCGACACCCCAGTGGCTGGCGATCCAGGCCCCAGCGGCCCCGAGGCCAGCCAGCACAAGCAAGGGCACCAGCCAGTTCCGCTTGCGGTTGCGATTGGGGGCAGGCGGTTCCGGGTCCTGCTGGCCATAACCGCCACTGAATACGGCCCCAGCGCCATCGCCGCGTCCTGCAGGGTCCAACGGGGTGCGGGGAGCCTGGGGTGGGGGAGGGGCGGACCCCATGCAATCGCATCATGCTCTCGGCGAACGCTACTCCTTGCCGCCAGCATCGAAGCAGGGGTTGGATCAGGCCGCCGGCCCCGAAGGCTGCGAATCAGCGTCGAAACGATCACCCACCTGAACCTGGAGCTGCTCCAGCAACAGGCGGCCCCCACTCTCCCGGCGCCCCGCCAGCAGGCCGCGTCGCACCAGCAACGCCCCCCCGCCCGTGGCCACCACCAGGCCCACCCCCGCCACCAGGGCAACCACTTGCCCCGGGGTTCCCCGATCCCCCGGGATGGACCCTTGCCCCACCAGGGCCCGGGCCTCCGAACTCAGTTGATCGGCCAGCTCGGGGAGCAGGGGTTCACTGTCCAGCAGCTTGAGTCGTTGGCCGCGCCACTGGCTGACTGCTCCGGGATAGAGCCCCATCACCTGACGGTGAATCTCCAGGGCGCTGCGCTGCCAGCGGATCTGGAAATCATCCCGCTGCAGCAGGCGGGCGTAGGTCATGCCCTGCTCGCTCTGATGCCGCACCCCCAGGCGGGCCAGCCGTTCGGGCTCTGGGCCCGGGCCGCCGGCTTCAATCGCCACCAGGGCTTCCAGCATCAAGCTAGCGGTGAGCTGGGCCAGGGCCAGGGACACCGCTTCGGCGTTGTCCCGTAGACCGATCGCCAACGCCTTTTCCAGCAGCACGGCACCGGTATCGAGGCCCTCCTCCATCGCCATGATGCCCACTCCCGTCTGGGCATCACCCTCTAGCAGGGCCCACTGAATCGGGGCGGCACCGCGCCAGCGGGGCAGCAGGGAGCCGTGGCCGTTCCAGCAGCCCAAAGGGGGCAGGGCCAGGACTGTCGCCGGCAGGATCTGGCCGTAGGCCACCACCACGAACACCTCGGCGCCCAGGGCAGCCAACTGCGCCTGGATATCTGGCTGCTTGCGCAGGCGCTCGGGGGTGAACACCGGCAGGCCGAGTTCAAGGGCCCGGGCCTTGACCGCCGAGGGCTGGGTTTGGCTGCCGCGACCGCGGCGCCGGTCTGGCTGACTCACCACCCCCACCAGCTCGTGGCCGGCGCCGTGCAGGGCCTCCAAAGTGGGCACCGCATAAGCGGGGGTGCCCCAATACAGGATCTTCAAGGCAGGTGTTCAGGCCTCACCCGTCACCGACAATCCCTCCACCCACACCCAGGGACAGAGTCCGCCTGGGGTGACTTTGGCGAGCCCTTCAAAACCCACCAAGCTATTGAGCACGGTACGGATGTCGCCCGCCACGGTGGCCGCCTCAATCGAGCGACTTTCGCCGCCATGGATCCACCAGCCATCAAACGGCAGGGAGAAAGATCCCTGGCTGGCCTTGACGCCCGCATGGAGAGCGGAAAGGGAATCGATGACCACCAGACCTTCGCGGCCGACGCCGGGGCCGGTGCCCGAGGGGTGGTCCAGTCCCTCCGTCCCGCCAGGGATGCCGGCGCTGGGGCCGATCTCAAACCAGTCGGGTCCGACCGAGACCTTGGCCCCCAGGCCGGCATGGCCCGTGGGCGCGACCCCAAAGCTGCGGGCGGTGGCCTCGGAATGGAGAAAATTCACCAGCACCCCTTCGCTCACCAGGGGCAGGCATTGGCTGGGGGTGCCTTCGCCATCAAAGCGGGCGGCGCCCACATTGCCCGGATGCAAGCCGTTATCGCGGATCGAAAGGAAGGGCACCGCCAGGGGCTGGCCCAGGGACTCCCGCTTGCTGAGGCTCACCCCATCCAGCACCGCCCGGGCATTGAACAGGCTGCTGAAGGCGCCGATCAAGTCGAGAAAGGCCTCTGGTGAAAAGACACAGGTGTAGCGGCCGGTGTCGATGGGGGCGTAGTTGAGGTGGGCGATGGTGCGTTCGGCGGCCTCGGCCACGCAGCCCGCCACGTCCAGGTCCTTGGCGCCGTAGCCCACGCGCATGGCGCCGCTGCTGCGGGGTTTGCGTCCCGCTTCCTCGGCGCGGGCATAGAGGTAGAGGCTGGCGGTGGTCAGCTCCTGGTGGCGACAAGCCCCGTCGCTGTTGATATAAATGCGCTCGCTGCTGCGCTGGCTGAGGCCGTTGTAAGGCACGGTGGCGATGGCCGGGTGGCGCTGCAGCAGCTCGGCTTCCGCCTCCTTGAGGGTATCCAGCAACGAAAGGATGCTCAGCGGCTCTTGCAGCGGTTGATCCAGCGGCGGCAGGGGGGCGGTGGCCAACGGCGAGAAGGCGGGCACATCGTCGGGGTTGCCGAAGTCGCTGGCGGCGCGGGCACCGGCCATGGCCCGGGCCAGGCCCGCATCGGAAAGATCGGAGGTGGAGGTGATGCCCACCAACCCAGCCCCGTTCCAAACCCGCAAGGTGATGGCGCTGCGTTGGGCCCCTTTCATCTGCTTGGCTTCGCCGCGGTCCACCTGCACCGAGGTGTCGGTGCTGCAGCCCGCCCCCAGGTCCCAGCGGCCGACGCCTTCGTCTTTGGCCAGGGACTCCAGTCGCTGGCGCAAGGACGCCACATCAAGGGGAGCGGGAAAATCGCTTGGGGTGGTGCCTGATGCCATCGTCAACGGCCCCCCACGGTGATCGTGTCCACCTTGATGTGGGGCTGGCCGACGGTGACAAAAATGCTGCCGCTCACCGATCCGCAGAAGCCGGCCGCCAGTTCCAGGTCGTTGGCACACATGGAGATGCGAGGCATGACTTCCTTGGCCTCGCCAATCAAGGTGGCACCTTTGACTGGCTTGGTGAGCTGGCCGTTTTCAATCAGGAAGCCCTCTTCCACGGCGAAGTTGAACTGGCCCGTCGGTCCGACGCTGCCCCCTCCCATCGACTTGCAGTACAGGCCCTTGTCAATGGAGGCGATCAGGGCCTCGGGGGTATGGGGGCCGGCGGCGATGTAGGTGTTGCGCATGCGGCTGGCGGCTGCGAAGGCGTGACTCTGGCGCCGGCCGCTGCCGGTGCGCCCGTGGCCGGTGCGGATCTCGCCGGCCCGGTCGCTGAGGAACCGGCGCAGGATGCCGTTTTCGATCAGCACGGTGCGCTGCGGTGCCATGCCCTCATCGTCCATGGCCAGGGAACCAAAGGCCCCATCGGTGAGACCCTCATCAATGGCGGTGACGGCGGGGTGGGCAATTTCCTGGCCCAGCTGTTCGGCAAAGGGGGTGGTGCCGCGCTCGATTTGGGTGGTTTCGAGCAGATGGCCGCAGGCTTCGTGGAAAATGACGCCGCCGAAACGGTTTGCCAGCACCACCGGAAACTGGCCCGCTTCGACATAGTCAGCCCGCAGCATGGTGGCGGCGCTGTCGCAGAGATCACGGGCCGACTCCTCGGCCTGCCATTGGCGCAGCTCATCGGGACGGCCATGGGAGCCGTAGCGGCGGCCCAGGCTGGCGCGGTGGTCGCCATCGGCTGCCAATACATTGAGTCCCAGGGATTGGTGCAAGCGAATGTCGTGGGCATGGGTGCCATCGCTGGCGACCACCAACACGTCCTGCCAGTTGCGGGCATAACTGCCTCGCCGCACCTGCAGGTGCTGGCCCAGGCGACTGAGCTGGTCTGTGCCTTCCAACAGGCGAGTGGTGGCTTCCTGAAGGCTGGGGCACTGGGCGAGCCAATCACCCTTGGCCACCGCCAAATCCTGAAGCGGCGGCAGACCTTCGTAGGCGTTGCGGGAATGGCTGCTGCGCAGCAATCCCAGCATGCCCAGCGCTTGATCAAGGGCTGTCAATAGACCCGCTTCGCTGAGGTCATTGGTGGAAACGAAGCCGTCGAAGCGGCCCCGGAACACCCTCAGGCCTGCGCCCATCCCAAAGGAGGGATTGACGCTGGTAATCGTGTCCTGTTCGGCCAGGACGCCGAGGGCATCGGTGCGCTCCAGGAAGACCTCGACCAGGTCTGCCCCGGCGGCGACACCTTGGGCCAGGAGCGATTCAAGGCGGGGACGCCAATCGGGGTTTGCGAGGCTGTCGTGACGCCGCAGGGCTGGAGGGGATTGGACCACTGCGGGGCTCAGCGGACGGCCGGCTGGAACCGGTCGCTGCGGATCGGGGCCATCAGGAACAGGCGCACCATCTGATAGCCGTTGGCCGCCCAGTGGGGCAACTTGCGCAGGGCCTGGAGGGGGGCCGGGCCGCCGCTAGCCGCAACCTTGCCCAGGGCCTCATTGTTGTCGACCAGATTCTCAAGTCGGCGCCAGAATTCGGGTTTGTCGACCGCAAGCACCACAGGAAAGATGCGGGCCGAGGTTTCGTTGGTCTTTTCGATGACGTACTTGTCGTAGGCGCGGGCATCAAGGCCCAGGGCTTCGTAAAATTCCTTGCGGGCCACGTCGCGCACATACATAGTGGCGAAGACAGCCAACAAAAAGAAGCGACACCAAAGCCGAGAGGCAAGACCATTGACGGTCTTGGGCTGGGACTTCATCAGGGCGTCAAAGAAGTCACCATGTCGGTTTTCGTCCTGACACCAGTTTTCAAAGAAATTGAAAATCGGAAAGATCTTGCTTTCTGGATGTTTCTCGAGGTGGCGGAAGATGGCGATGTAGCGCCAGTAACCAATCTTCTCTGAGAGATAGGTGGCGTAGAAGATGTAGGCGGGTTTGAAATAGGTGTAGGCCTTATTGGCCGTCAGGAAGCCGAGATCGAGTTGCAGGCCGAAATCAGCCATGGATTTATTCAGGAAGCCAGCATGGCGCGCCTCGTCCCGGGCCATGTGGGCAAAGCATTCGGCCAAGAGGGGATTCTTGGTTTTGATGCGCCGACTCATCTCTTTATAGAGCAGGAAACCGGAAAATTCCGAGGTGCAGCTTTGTTCGAGAAATTCAACAAAAACCTTGCGGGTATCTGGATCAAGCTTTTCTGCGGCGCCGATGAACTCGTCGTTGCGGACGAAATGGTGACGGTTGTAGTCCTTGCGAAATTCTTCGCAGATCGCTTCCAGTTCGGCCTGGTTGGGCTGTAGATCCATCGCCGCCATGGCCTCAAAATCGGTTGTATAAAACCGTGGCGTCAGAATCGTGTCCTTGGCAGGATCCTTGATTTCAGGACCAGGGAGGCTGCCAACCGGCTGGCCGGAGACGGTGCTTGTAGGGGCGGGGGCTCCGGTAACTGTGGCGGCAGGAGGCACCATCGCTGGAGTCGGATCAGGCTTGGCAACCAATGTAGGCGGGCCAGGGCCGCTCTGGCGCCCATGTGAAGCGGGATGCTCGAATCAGTTGGGGCCGAGCCACTTCTGACCATTCAGCCGTTGCACCAGCCGGGAGACGATCAGGGCCAGGGTCATCTTTTTTTCGTCGATCAGGAACGACTCCAGCAAACTCGGCACCTTGCTGCCCCCCTCAGCCAGGGCAATCGTCTTGATGGCGCCCAGCTCCGGGGTGGCAAAGCACAACCAGAAACGCCTCTCCCCCGGCAGATCGCCCTTGACCATCCAGCAGTTGCCTCCCACCACCGGCATGGGCCCCTGCTCAAAAACGAGGCCTGGGGCGGGACCGCCATAGGTCTGGCATTCCTTGGCCAGGGCCGGCAGCAGCAGTTGGGGGACAAACTCGCTGAAGGGTTTGTCCTCCGGTGCAGGAGGTTTGACCTTGGCGTCCGGGGCGGTGCCAGGGCCCTTGGCCCCAGGGATCTTGGCCGCAGGCGTCTTGGCGGCGGGGGAAGGGCTGTCGGGCGAGGCGGGGGTCGAGGGTTCAGCCACGGAGAGAGCTCGGCGAATCAGCAGGGACCAACTCTAGGCAGGGCCCCGCAAAGGTCCATGGTTACCAGTCTTCATCGGCCTGGGAGTTCCAGTCGTCCTGCTGGCCCCCCGGCTGGGCCCTTGCCTGGGGCTCGGTTCCTGGCGAACGCGACCAGGGA